>NZ_RXRN01000032.1:0-50819 GCF_003986875.1 Enterobacter sp. WCHEn090032 | reverse complement strand
AGAGGGAAGACAACGTTACATTACTGGTCAGCAGTCTTATCAAAACGACCCAGCACCTCGCGTTCATACGCCAGCGCTTTTTTACGATCGAATTTGTGTTCCCACTTGGCGATCACCAGCACCGCCAGCGCATTACCCACCACGTTCAGCGCCGTACGCGCCATGTCGAGGATACGATCCACACCGGCGATAAACGCCAGACCTTCCAGCGGAATGCCGACGCTGCCCAGCGTCGCCAGCAGCACCACGAAGGAGACGCCCGGCACGCCCGCGATACCTTTTGAGGTGACCATCAGCGTCAACACCAGCACGATCTCCTGCCACAGCGACAGGTCAATGCCGTACAGCTGCGCAATAAAGATAGCGGCGATACTCTGGTACAGCGTCGAACCGTCCAGATTAAACGAGTAACCGGTAGGCACCACGAAGCTGGTAATCGAGGCCGGCGCACCATAGGCCTCCATCTTCTCAATAATGCGCGGCAGCACGCTCTCTGAGCTTGCCGTGGAGTAGGCCAGAATCAGCTCATCTTTGAGGATACGGATCAGGATCCAGATGCTCAGCCCGCACAGACGCGCCACAATCCCCAGCACCACCAGCGCAAAGAACAGGATGGCGAAATGCACCAGGATCACCAGCTTCGCCAGCGGCCACAGGGAGGCAAAACCGAAGTTCGCCACGGTGACGGCAATAAGCGCAAACACCCCGACCGGCGCGTAACGCATCACCATGTGGGTCACTTTAAACATGGTTTCGGAGATAGAGCGGAACACCGTTACCAGCGGTTCACGGTGCGTCGCCGGCAGCGAGGAGAGTCCCAGACCAAACAGCACGGAGAAGAAGATGATAGGCAACATCTCGCCCTTCGCCATCGACGCCACAATATTGGTCGGCACCAGCGACAGGATCGTCCCCATCAGGCCGTGCGCATGGCTTTGCACGTCAGCGGTTGTGCTTTGGTATTTCGAAATATCCACCGTTGCCAGTTGCGACATATCGATCCCGGAACCGGGCTGGAACACGTTCGCCATGGTGATACCGAGAACGATCGCGACCGTAGTGATCACTTCGAAATAGATAATGGTTTTCGCCCCGATGCGGCCTAACTGTTTTGCATCGCCAACGCCCGCGATACCGACCACCAGCGTCGAGATCACAATCGGTACCACAATCATCTTAATCAGATGAATAAAGATATCCCCTGCCGGAGAGAGCAGGTTGGCAATCAGCCATTCGCGGCTGTCGCTGTGATAGTGGAGGTAACTGCCCAGTAAGATGCCCAGCACAAGGGCTAGCAAGATCTGCCAGGCCAGGCTGACTTTAACGTTTTTCATAGAAACTGACTTCCTCAATGAAGCTCCTCAGTCACGCAATGTGAATGAATACGGAGACATACTGAAAGGGTATGCATTGTGTTGCGTTGGTTTATGGGATTTTTTAACGCGGCGTATGAGTATCATTTGCGCGGCCTGTTGCGCAAGCCTTAAAGAACGACGCATTTCACTCATAAAAGCGACGATGACGGGGGTTTGTTCTAATTCTGATAAATAACCGTTTGTTATAAAAACGCTTTTTTAAACATAATTGTGAATAATCGTCAGCATAAATTATTTCCCTTCAAACTTTCATTCGCTCATTTTTCAACCTGTTCAAACAATGCGTGATCTGCAGCCCAAATAATAAACAAAGCTTGTAAAGCCCCTACAATTAACGTTTTTGCGACATATTATTAACATCTTACAAGGAGAAAAAAAGCCATGAGCCAAATACACAAACATGACATTCCCGCAAACATTGCGGACCGTTGCCTGATCAACCCGGAGCAGTACCACGAGAAATATCAGCAATCTATCACCGCCCCGGACGCTTTCTGGGGTGAGCAGGGCCATATCCTGGACTGGATCAAACCCTATCAGAAGGTGAAGAACACCTCCTTTGCACCCGGCAATGTCTCCATTAAATGGTATGAAGATGGCACGCTGAACCTGGCGGCGAACTGCCTTGACCGCCACCTTGCCGAGCGCGGGAATGAGACGGCCATTATCTGGGAAGGCGATGATGCCTCGCAGAGCAAACACATTACCTATAAAGAACTGCACCGCGACGTGTGCCGCTTCGCCAACGTCCTGCTGGAAAGAGGCATTAAAAAAGGCGATGTGGTCGCGATCTATATGCCAATGGTGCCGGAAGCGGCGGTGGCCATGCTGGCCTGCGCCCGTATCGGCGCGATTCATTCCGTTATTTTCGGTGGCTTCTCGCCAGAAGCGGTTGCCGGCCGTATTGTCGATTCCAGTTCAAAACTGGTGATCACCGCCGATGAAGGCGTGCGCGCAGGGCGCGGTATCCCGCTGAAGAAAAATGTCGACGAGGCGCTGAAAAACCCGAACGTTAAAACGGTAAATAACGTTATTGTCCTGAAGCGCACCGGCGGCAAAATCGACTGGAACGAGGGCCGTGACCTGTGGTGGAGCGATCTGATTGAGAACGCCAGTGACCAGCATCAGCCGGAAGAGATGAACGCGGAAGATCCGCTCTTCATTCTTTATACCTCCGGTTCAACCGGCAAACCGAAAGGGGTGTTGCACACCACCGGCGGCTATCTGGTCTATGCGGCCACCACTTTCAAATACGTCTTCGACTACCATCCTGGCGACATCTACTGGTGTACCGCCGACGTGGGCTGGGTGACGGGACACAGTTACCTGCTGTATGGCCCTTTGGCCTGTGGCGCAACCACGCTGATGTTTGAAGGCGTGCCAAACTGGCCGACCCCGGCGCGGATGTGTCAGGTCGTCGACAAACATCAGGTCAACATCCTCTACACCGCCCCAACGGCGATCCGCGCCTTAATGGCGGAAGGGGATAAAGCCATTGAAGGCACAGACCGTTCTTCATTGCGCATTCTCGGGTCCGTCGGCGAGCCTATCAATCCGGAAGCCTGGGAGTGGTACTGGAAAAAAATCGGTAACGAGAAATGCCCGGTGATGGACACCTGGTGGCAGACCGAAACCGGCGGCTTTATGATCACCCCGATGCCGGGCGCCACACAGCTGAAAGCCGGTTCCGCCACCCGTCCGTTCTTCGGCGTGCAGCCTGCGCTGGTGGATAACGAAGGTCATCCGCTGGAAGGGGCCACCGAAGGCAACCTGGTGATCGTCGACTCCTGGCCGGGCCAGGCGCGTACCCTGTTCGGCGACCACGATCGCTTCGAGCAGACCTACTTCTCAACCTTCAAAAACATGTACTTCAGCGGCGACGGCGCGCGCCGTGACGAAGATGGCTATTACTGGATCACCGGACGCGTGGACGACGTACTGAACGTCTCCGGCCACCGTCTTGGCACCGCGGAGATTGAATCTGCCCTGGTCTCACATCCGAAAATTGCCGAGGCGGCCGTGGTGGGTATTCCGCACAACATCAAAGGCCAGGCGATTTACGCGTACGTCACCCTGAACCACGGGGAAGAACCGTCGCCAGAGCTGTATACCGAGGTGCGCAACTGGGTCCGTAAAGAGATTGGCCCGCTTGCCACGCCGGACGTGCTGCACTGGACCGATTCGCTGCCGAAAACCCGCTCCGGCAAAATCATGCGTCGTATTTTGCGCAAAATCGCGGCGGGAGACACCAGCAATCTCGGTGATACCTCAACGCTCGCGGATCCTGGCGTGGTGGAAAAACTGCTCGAAGAGAAGCAGGCCATCGCAATGCCATCATAATGTTTTCTCCCTCTCCCTGCGGGAGAGGGCCGGGGTGAGGGCATAAGACCGCACCTTCCCCCCCTCACCCTAACCCTCTCCCCACAGGGGAGAGGGAACTAAAAACAAACCCACCTTACCTCTGGAGAACTCTGTGATGAATAACGATATTTGTCAGCAGATAGAGAATAGTGCGCACTACAGGGAGCTCGTCGATAAGCGGCAACGGTTTGCCTTCATTCTTTCCATCATCATGCTGATTATCTACGTCGGCTTTATTCTGCTGATCGCCTTTGCGCCGCACTGGCTGGGTACCCCGCTGCACGAGGGCACCAGCGTGACGCGCGGTATTCCCATCGGGATTGGCGTGATTGTGGTTTCATTTGTGCTGACCGGCGTCTACGTCTGGCGCGCGAACGGTGAATTCGATCGTCTTAATAAAGCGGTACTGCAAGAGGTAAAAGCATCATGAAGCGCGTCCTGACGGCGCTAGTCGCCACACTTCCCTTTGCCGCCAACGCGGCAGATGCCATTACCGGCGAGGTACAGCGCCAGCCAACCAACTGGCAGGCGATTGTGATGTTCCTGATTTTCGTCGTGCTGACGCTGTATATCACATACTGGGCGTCGAAACGCGTTCGCTCCCGTAACGATTACTACACCGCAGGCGGCAACATTACCGGTTTCCAGAACGGACTGGCGATTGCGGGAGACTTTATGTCCGCGGCCTCGTTCCTCGGGATTTCTGCGCTGGTGTACACCTCCGGCTATGACGGCCTGATCTACTCCCTCGGCTTCCTCGTCGGCTGGCCGATCATTCTGTTCCTGATCGCCGAACGCTTGCGCAACCTGGGGCGCTATACCTTCGCAGACGTGGCCTCATACCGTCTGAAGCAGGGGCCGATTCGCTCCCTCTCCGCCTGCGGTTCGCTGGTGGTGGTGGCGCTGTACCTGATTGCGCAGATGGTCGGCGCGGGTAAACTGATTGAACTGCTGTTCGGCCTGAACTACCACGTCGCGGTGGTGCTGGTTGGCGTCCTGATGGTGATGTACGTCCTGTTCGGCGGCATGCTGGCGACCACCTGGGTGCAAATCATCAAAGCGGTTCTGCTGCTGTTCGGCGCCAGCTTTATGGCCTTTATGGTGATGAAGCACGTCGGGTTCAGCTTCAATAACCTGTTTACCGAAGCGATGGCGGTCCATCCGAAAGGGGAAGCCATCATGAGTCCGGGCGGGCTGGTGAAAGACCCGATTTCTGCCCTGTCCCTCGGTCTGGGCCTGATGTTCGGTACCGCTGGCCTGCCTCACATCCTGATGCGCTTCTTCACCGTGAGCGATGCGCGAGAAGCGCGTAAGAGCGTCTTCTACGCCACCGGTTTCATGGGTTACTTCTATATCCTGACCTTTATCATCGGCTTTGGCGCCATCATGCTGGTGGGGGCGAATCCGGCGTTTAAAGACGCGGCGGGTGCGCTGATTGGCGGGAACAACATGGCAGCGGTGCACCTGGCTGATGCGGTGGGTGGCAACCTGTTCCTCGGCTTTATCTCGGCCGTGGCTTTCGCCACCATTCTTGCGGTGGTTGCAGGTTTAACCCTCGCAGGCGCGTCTGCGGTGTCGCACGACCTCTACGCCAACGTCTTCCGTAAAGGGGCAAGCGAACGTGATGAGCTGAAAGTCTCTAAAATCACCGTGCTGGTGCTGGGCGTGGTCGCCATTCTGCTGGGCATTCTGTTCGAGAAGCAGAACATCGCCTTTATGGTTGGGCTGGCCTTCTCCATTGCCGCAAGCTGTAACTTCCCAATCATTCTGCTCTCCATGTACTGGTCAAAACTGACCACCCGTGGGGCGATGATTGGCGGCTGGCTGGGGCTGTTGACGGCAGTGATCCTGATGATTCTGGGTCCGACCATCTGGGTGCAGATCCTCGGTCACGCCAGCGCCATCTTCCCGTACGAATACCCGGCGCTGTTCTCGATCGCCGTGGCGTTCATCGGTATCTGGTTCTTCTCGGCCACCGACAACTCGCCGGAGGGTAACCTGGAGCGTGAGAAATTCCGTGCCCAGTTTATCCGTTCACAAACCGGTCTCGGCGTTGAGCAGGGCCGCGCGCACTAAGCCATTCTCCCCGGTCGTTCTGGCCGGGGAGCTTAAAACATCACCCACGCCACCAGCGGCGCAATCAGCACCATCACCACGCCTGAAAGCATCATCACCAGGCTTGCCACTACGCCCTCCTGCTGACCCAGTTCATACGAACGTGCCGTGCCCGCGCCGTGCGACGCCGCGCCAAACCCTGCGCCTTTGGCCATCCCTTCCCGAATAGAAAGCCGCAGAAAGAGCATATCGCCGACCGCCATCCCAAAAACGCCCGTCACCACCACGAACAGCGCCACCAGATCCGGCTGCCCGCCGAGCGGTTTCGCGGCCGCCAGCGCAAACGGCGTGGTCACCGAACGCACGGCCAGGCTGCGCTGAATTTCATCGGGCAGCGTAAACAGCCGTGCCAGCCAGACGGAGCTACAGACCGCCACCACCGTGGCGGTGAGCACGCCTGCGCTGAGCGACATCCAGTGGCGTTTGATGATCGCCAGGTTGTCGTAAACGGGAACGGCAAAGGCGATGGTCGCCGGGCCAAGCAGCCACAGCAGCCAGTGGGATTCACCAATGTAGTCCTGCCAGGAGATATGACCAAAGACCAGCATCAGCACCAGCAGGATTGGTGTGAAGACCAGCGGCATCAGCGGCAGAGCATGAAAACGGCGATACAGCCGCTTGTTGGCGAAGTAGATCCCCAGCGTGGCAATCAGGCACAGGACGCTTATCTGAAAGTTAGTCATGTTTGTGCCTGCGGATTTCAAAGCGATAGACTTTATCCACCACCCAGGCGGTCGTCCCCAGCACCATCAGCGTACTCAGTGCGATGACCGCGAAGATGCGCCAGCCGTCCATCATCAGCAGTTGGGCATAGTTCACCACCGCCACCACGGCAGGGACAAAAAACAGCAGCATCTCTGCTAACAGCCAGCGCGCGCCGGCGCGTACCCAGTTAAGGGGGATCACGCGACAGAGGATAAGCGTCAGCATCAGCAGCATCCCCACCAGGTTGGCAGGCAGCGGCAGATGGAGCCAGCCGACAAGATATTCAGCGAAAACGAACAATCCCGCGTAGAGCAGTACCTGAACCGGTACCTGGAGTCGTTGTACAACGGCAGGCGTAACACGGCTTAACGCCACGGCCATGGGGGTTTTCCTCAAAAATGAGACGAGGCGCCAGTATAGTGAGCGCACGGTGTGGACTGAAATGAATTAAAATCATCACAGGTATAGTTTCGAGGAATAATCATGGACATAAGAACGCTGCGCTATTTTGTCGAAGTGGTTCGCCAGCAAAGTTTTACCCGCGCAGCGGAGAAGTTGTTTGTTACCCAGCCCACCATCAGCAAAATGCTGAAAAACCTCGAAGATGAACTGAACTGTACCCTGCTGATCCGCGACGGGCGCAAGCTGTTGCTGACCGACACCGGACGCGTGGTGTTCGAACGCGGGCTGGCGATTCTGGCGGAGTTCCGCCAGCTGGAAGCGGAGCTGGATGATATAAATCACCTGACGAAAGGGGTGCTGCGCCTCGGCATTCCACCGATGGTGGGAATGATGATGGCCGGGCCGATTAGCCTGTTTCGCCAGCGTTACCCCGGCGTTGAGCTGAAGATTTCGGAGTTTGGTGGATTAACCGTACAGCAGGCCGTCACCAACGGTGAGCTCGACGTGGCAATGACCGCCCTCCCCGTTGAGGAAGAGAGCGGTCTGGCGACGCTTCCGCTCTTTAGCCACCCACTGTGCGTGCTGGTTCCCCGCTCCGGCGACTGGCTGAAGAGAGACTCGGTGAAACCTGAATTGCTCGGTGAGCACCCTCTGTTGATCTACAACGAAGACTTCGCCTTAAGCCGCCAGCTGATGACGCTGTTTCAACACCATAACGTGAAGCCGCGCATTGCAGTGCGCAGCGGTCAGTGGGATTTCCTGGCGGCGATGGTGCAGGCAGGCGTAGGCATTGCCATCCTGCCGCAGCCGATATGCGAACGTCTGGATAAAAACACGCTGCGCTGGATCCCGCTGGAGAGCGACCTGCACTGGCAACTGGGGATGATCTGGCGTGAAGGGGTCTATTTGTCCCAGAGTGCGCAGGCGTGGCTGCAGTGTTGTGAGGGGTTTTGGGTGCGGTCTGAATAGTGCCGGGTGGCGGCTTCGCCTTACCCGGCCTACGGTTCGGACGTAGGCCCGGTAAGCGCAGCGCCACCGGGCAAAAGCGTGCTACTGATTCTCTATCAACAGCGCTTCCAGCAGGTCCAGATCGTGCAGCAGCTTTTGCAGCGTCTCGTTGCTGATCTGGCGCGTGGCGCGCAGATGGTACAGCTCGGCACGCTCTGAGCGCAGCGCCGCCAGGCGGAACCGGCGCTCCAGGTTCTCCTCCTGCAGCGAGCTTTCCACGTCGTTACGCCCATCGGCGCGGCGACGCAGGTTACCAATCACCCGGGAACTGACTTCCGTCAGCAGCTGATTGTCGATGTTCTCTTCCGCATCCGCGGCCAGACGCTCTTCCATTTTCTGAATCGCGACAATCGCCACTTCAGCGGTGGCCGCACGCGCGATACGCTCCTCTTTGTGCTGCTGAGTCGAGTCCCCCGCGTCAATATGCTGCAGCAAAATCGGCAGCATAATCACGCCGACAAACAGGGAGAACAGGATCACGCCCGCCGCCAGGAACACCAGTTCGTAACGCGCCGGGAAGACATCACCCGTGGGCAGCAACAGCGGAATGGAGAGCACACCGGCGAGGGTGATCGCCCCGCGCACGCCGGCAAAGGAGGCAATCAGCAGCTCACGCGTGGTCCACGAGCCGAACTCCATCGGTTTTTTCTTCAGGAAGCGCACGCTGAACTTTTTCATCGTCCACAGCCAGCCGAAACGCACCAGCATCAGCGCCAGGTAGATCAGCACGATGTCGGTAAACAGCATCCAGACCTCAACATTCGGGTCGGCTTCGGCCGCCACCAGCGAGGATTCCATAATGCCCGGCAGCTGCAGGCCCAACAGCAGGAACACCATGCCGTTAAAGACAAATTCCAGCATGGCCCAGGTGCTGTTGGCACGCAGGCGCATGGCCAGCGGCGCGCGGCGCATCACGCCAGAGCGGGTGATGGTCATCCCTGCCGCAACCGCCGCCAGAATGCCCGACACGCCAATATGTTCAGCAATCAGATAAGAGGCAAACGGCAGCAGGAACAGCAGCACAATCTGCGTCGCCGGCTCATCGCCGCCCCAGCGGCTGAGGAAGCGCAATGAGCGACCGTACAGCCAGCTCACCACGAAGCCTGCCAGGATCCCGCCAATGGCCACCTTAAAGAACTCCAGGGTCGCGCCGCCGACGGTAAAGACCATCGTCCCCATCGCCACGGCCACGGCAAATTTCAGGGCGACCAGACCGGAGGCGTCATTCATCAGCGCCTCACCCTGTAAAATCCCCATGATTTTCTTCGGAATGCGGCCTTCACCCACAATGCCGGACAGCGCCACGGCATCGGTTGGCGACAGCACGGCGGCCAGCGCGAAAGCCGGAATTAATGGGATGCCGGGTACGGCCCAGTAGATGAGAAAACCAATCCCGACCACGGTGACCACCACCAGCGCCAGCGCCAGGCCCAGGATCTCTCGTCCGTGCTCAAGGAACTCGCGCGTCGGCGTTTTCCAGCCATCGGCAAACAGCAGTGGCGGGATAAACAGCACGAGGAACAGTTCGGGGTCAAATTCCACGTGCAGGCCAAACGTCGGCCACGCCAGCAGCGCGCCGATGGCAATTTGCATTAATGGCAGGGGGACCTGAAAGGGCAGTACGCGTGTAACCACCCCGGATAGCGAGACCACAAGGGTCATGATGAGTATTGTGAAGAAGATTTCCATGCGTTCCCTGTTTGCTGTGTTGCTTATTTACTACGGAAGGCGTCGTGCCTTTTATTCTATCTTCCCCAGAGTAACGTAAAAGGCAACAGGATGAGTCCTGAAAATAAAAACGGGCGGCCTGAGCCACCCGTTTTCGCATCAAAGGACAACTCAGATTGCCCAGCCGCCCGCGTAGAACGCCACCAGCGCAACGGCAATGACCACGGTACCCACGTTCAGCTTGCGCCACTCACCGGAGACCACCCGGCCAATCACCAGCGACGCGAAGCCGATCATAATGCCGGTCACGATGTTACAGGTCAGCACGATAAACACCGCGGTAATCAGACCTGACATGGCGTCGACGAAATCCGCGAAGTCGATTTTCGCCACGTTGCTCAGCATCAGCAGGCCAACGTACATCAGCGCTGGCGCGGTGGCGTAGGCCGGAACCAGGTAGGAGAGTGGCGAGAGGAACAGGATCAGCATGAACAGCACGCCAACGGTGATCGCCGTCAGGCCGGTTTTACCGCCTGCCGCCGTGCCCGCGGCGGACTCGATATACACTGCCGCAGGCGCCGCGCCTACCAGGCCAGAGAAGACGCTGCTCAGGGAGTCGGTGGTCAGCGCTTTGCCGCCATCAATAATCTGGCCGTCTTTATCCAGCAGGTTTGCCTGACCCGCAACCGCACGGATGGTCCCGGTCGCATCAAACACGGCGGTCATCACCAGCGCCAGCACGCTTGGCAGGATCACCGGGTTCAGCGCGCCAACGATATCCAGGCTGCCAATCAGGGAGTTGCCTTTATCATCGCTCAGCGACGGCATGGCGAAAATGCCGGAGAAGTGAACGTTCGGATCGAAAATCAGGCCGACAATGGAGACGCCGATAATCGTCAGCAGAATGCCGCCCGGGACTTTCAGTTTTTCCAGACCGATAATCACCGCCAGGCCGATCAGCGACATAATCACCGGGAAGCTGGCGAAATGACCCAGCGCCACCGGCAGACCGTCCAGCGGGTTCTTGATGACGAGACCGACGCCGTTGGCGGCGATCAGCAGCAGGAACAGGCCGATACCGATGCCAGTGCCGTGCGCCACGCCCTGCGGCAGGTTGCGCAAGATCCAGCTACGGATACCGGTCGCTGAAATAACGGTAAACAGCACGCCCATCAGGAACACGGCACCCAGCGCAACCGGGACGCTGATCTGCTGGCCCAGTACAAGGCTGAACGCGGTAAACGCGGTCAGAGAGATGGCGCAACCAATCGCCAGCGGCAGGTTGGCCCACAGGCCCATCACGATAGAGCCGACACCGGCCACCAGACAGGTTGCCACAAAGACCGCCGCTGGCGGGAAGCCCGCTTTGCCCAGCATGCCCGGCACCACGATGACGGAGTAAACCATCGCCAGAAACGTTGTCAAACCGGCAACGATTTCCTGGCGCACGGTGCTGCCGCGAGCCGAAATTTTAAACATGGCGTCAAGTGAACCGCCAGTACGCGCAGATGGCGTAGACATAGAAAACATCCCCTGAGAGTTTTTTAGGAAGTCTGTAAGCAAGGTGGAGACGCCGCTGCCAGCTAAACGTCAAATCCTTGTGTTGCGTTTGCGACGAAAGGGCGTCGCAAAAAAAGCAAACGTTTAGCTCCGCACTTACAAACGGGTGGTCAAATTAAGGCAAACGATTATCCAGCCTAATACCCGCCCTTTTCAACTGAACTTTATCGTTTTTCGCTAAAATTCACTTATGACGCTGAAGAAATAAACAGAGGATGCGCAAACGTTATCGTTTATGCGCAATGTGTTTACATTTCAATCCTCACCCGGGATAGATAACGGGCCACCCTGCTCCAGGGTTTTTTGCCAGCCCGGGCTGTTCTCCACCTTTGTCTTCCATGCCTGAATATGCGGCAGGTTACTGATACCACCGCGTGCCAGCAGGGCAAAGATCGGAAAGCTCATCTGAATGTCGGCCATACTGAGCGCTTTCCCGGCAAACCAGCTGTTTTCAGCAAGATGTGATTCAATAAAGCGCGCATGGGTTTCCAGCTGACGGTTGAGATACGCTTTTTGCACCCCTTGCCCCAGCGCTTTCCCCAGGGTTCTGATACCAAACGGCACGGGTGGCTTGCCGAGACTATTAAAGACCAGCTTCATTAACAGCAGCGGCATCAGCGATCCTTCCGCGTAATACAGCCAGAAGCGGTACTGCACCTTATGGGCCGGATCTAAAGGCTTAAGCCGGGACTCGGGATCGTACGTTTCCTGCAGGTATTCCAGAATGGCGCCGGATTCGGCAAGGATCAGTCCGTTATCTTCAATAACCGGTGATTTGCCCAGCGGATGCACCTTTTTCAGGGAGGCCGGTGCCAGCATGTTCTTTTCCCGCTGGTAGTGAACGATCTCATAAGGCAGCGCGAGTTCTTCCAGCGCCCAGATCACGCGGTGCGAGCGCGACTGGTTGAGGTGGTGTACCGTGAGCATGGTTTTCTCCTGTTATTCATACTTTTTAACTATAGAAAATCGAACAACACCGCGAAAAAAATTCGGCTAAAAAAGCGTGGGGGCGGCTGGCGAAAAAACGGGTCTTGCATAGAATTAAAGTGTCAGCACAATCCGGAACCTCCCCAACCAGCTCGACACGAGGGGTGCTGATGTCGGGGGAAACCCTCCCGTGAACCAGCGGGATAGAGTGAAAGACAAAGACCGGGAAAAACTAAAGCGCCCTTATGTGGCGCTTTAGTTCTTTATTATGCTTTTTGCCGTGTGGCGCTTCGCTTACCCGGCCTACGTTCTCGGTTTTGCAGGCCGGGTAAGGCGCAGCCGACACCCGGCAAACCGATCTCAATCCTCTTCCAGCAACCGCGCCCCCGTCCCCTGCTCGCCCAGCCTGTCTCCCGGGTTACGCAGCGGACAATCGCTACGCGACAAACACCCGCAGCCAATGCAGCCATCCAGTTCATCACGCAGAGCGACCAGCGTATGGATACGCCTGTCCAACTCTTCACGCCACTGGGATGACAGCTCTTTCCACTCTTTCGGGCTCAGCGTATGCCCTTCCGGCAGTACGCCAAAGGCTTCGCCAATCGTGGCCAGGGGAATGCCGATTCGTTGCGCAATTTTGATAATCGCCACGTAGCGGAGCACGTCGCGGGTGTAGCGCCGCTGGTTTCCGGCGTTACGAATGCTTTTGATTAACCCTTTGCTTTCATAGAAGTGGAGCGCCGACACGGCAACACCGCTTCGCTTAGCCACTTCACCGGGGGTTAAAAGCGCTTTTATTCGCGGCAATCTCTTTTCCATAAAACCTCTTTACCTCAAGTTAACTTGAGGAATTATACTCCCCCGCAGAGAAAACGACGAATTAACCGAGATAGTTGTATCTACAGAGGGGCAACCTTATGTCGCATCAGCAGATTATTCAGACACTTATTGAATGGATTGATGAACATATCGACCAACCGTTGAACATTGATGTGGTCGCGAAAAAGTCGGGCTATTCGAAATGGTATTTACAGCGAATGTTCCGCACGGTTATGCATCAGACGCTGGGTGAGTACATCCGTCAGCGCAGACTGCTGCTGGCGGCGCAGGCGTTACGCTCAACGCAGCGGCCGATATTTGATATCGCGATGGATCTTGGCTACGTGTCGCAACAGACTTTTTCCCGCGTATTTCGCCGTGAGTTTGACCGCACGCCGAGCGATTATCGCCACCAGTTGAACTAAGTACGATCAATGCAAAGGTTGCTGCTGCCAGGTCATAAATTCCTGGGGCGGCATCGCTTTCGCGAAGTGCCATCCCTGACAGTACTGGACGCCGCGCTTCAGCAGCCAGCTTACCTGCTCTGCCGTCTCAACCCCTTCCGCAATGGTATTAAGCCGCAGACTCTGGGCCATCTCGATGATGTGTTCGGCGATCAGGTGGCTGGTGCTGTTGGTGGTTAAGGTATCGATAAACGATTTATCGATTTTCAGAATATCCACGTTCAGCGAATAAAGGTTATGCAGGTTCGAGTAACCGGTACCGAAATCATCGATTGCGACTTCATAGCCCGCCTGACGGAAAGCCTGAATCACCGGCGTGGTTTTGGGGACATCGATAAAACCGCGCTCCGTCACTTCTATTTTGATTTGCTGCGCACGGACGGCGTAGTGGCGGGCCTTGTCAGAAATCATGGCAATCAGCCGCGAGGAGTGAAAATCCGTGGCCGACAGGTTAATTGAAATATAGAGATGCGGATGCCCGGCCAGGAAATGGCCCAGATCGCTGAACACCTCCTCAACGACATAGTCCGTGATCCGCTCGCTCATGCCCTCTTTTTCCGCCAGCGGGATAAATTCCGCCGGGCTCATCACCTGCCCGTTAAAACCCGGCCAGCGTAATAACGCCTCCGCGCCCACACACTGATTATTCTTAATATCAATAATCGGCTGATAGTGTACGCAAAGCTGACGCTTGTTCAGCGCCCGGTGCAGCAGACGCCCTGGCGAATTAAGCTCACGATGGGTACGGGACCATACCAGCAAAATAATAATGCTGCAGATCATGCCCAGCGGCAGCGTCAGGGTCGCCTGATGATAAAGTGTCTCATAAAAGCGTTTATTCGATGTCGACACAATCGCCGCAATCGGTCTTTTGGGCGATTTTACGACCGTATAAAAACGGTTATCTTTTTGAAATACCGATTCCTTATCCCGAATCATCGAATTTAATAACGACACGTTGGCTTTCTGGCTAACGGAAAAGAACGCATTGGTAACCGTGTCGTATACTCCCCATGAAAGGGAATGATCTTCGGACATGACTTCGCTGTATGAAAGTGGATTAACCACCACCACATAATTTCCGCGCTGCATATATGTCATTTTATAGCCAGTATAAAATGGGGTATCGCGATAATAATAGATAGCGACGTCAGGTTTCCGGGTGTAATTAGCAACGGGAATGGCGTAGGGATGATCCGGTGTAAAAACGGTCGAACAAAGAAAATTCTGACCTTCCGCATAAATTAAATCGGCAACAAACAGGCGGCCACGAACCACGTTCAACATATATTGACGGTGTTCCGGCGTACAACGCTCACCCTGATATTTTGTAGCCTCAATCCGGGCCAGATCAACCTGCTGAATAACCAGCTCGGTTTTGTCTAAAGCCAGTTCAGCAAAGGTGCGTAGCTGGGCGCTTGTTTCTGATACGGCTCTTAGCTGGGCAAACCATAGCGCAAGCATCACCGGCAGCATAACTACCATGATGATCCCTACCACCCTGAGCATCTTGCGCCGTGCGCTACGATTCATTTCCCGCCCTATATCCCTGCATGTTGTACGCCTGTAGTAATGAAGGCCGGATGCTTTGTTAAACAGGTGATTACGTTGCATGAATCATGCGAAGTTAGCAACTGACTTTTAGTATTAAAAATCTTAAATTTCGTTATGACGATAATATTTTCCCGTAAGTGAAACTGTAAGTATTCGTTCCGTTTCAATTAAGGAAAATAATTATCCAGCCCGTAAGCGCGGTGGGAAGATAACACAACAGACGATCGTTGATTAAGCCAAACTTGTGACAGCACGAAAAAAGCACAACCCCATCATGACATTTTATGCTATTTGTTTGGGCGTATTTTGTGCATTGATTTATAAATAATCAGCCACCACCGTTTTTCCTCGCCCCGAATGCTTGGCCTCATATAATGCTTTATCGGCACGCCTCAGTAAGGCTGAAGTATCCCGCTGTCCCCCACTGACTTCGACAACCCCGGCACTAAACGACAGCGACAGCTTTCTCTCACCCACCACCAGCGGGTGTGTTTGCAGAAAGGTGCGCAGCCTGGCGGACAACTGCGCAGCGCCATTGCCGTCAGCGTGCGCGAGCAAAAGCAAAAACTCTTCTCCTCCCACGCGCCCTAACGCTGACTCTGAGGGCGCTAACGCACGGATCGCGTTACAAAAGTGAAGGAGCGCTGCATCGCCCACCGGGTGACCCCACTCATCGTTGATCTGCTTGAAAAAATCCAGGTCAAACATCAGGACACAAAAGTTGCTGTTAACCTCCTGCCGGGTATTGGCCGCCAGCGCAAGCTCCAGCTGCTGCAAAATCGCCGAACGGTTAAAGCAGCCGGTAAGATCGTCGGTGGTGGCTTTTACCTCCAGCTCCTGCTCGGCTTTTTTCCGCTCGGTAATGTCCAGCCCAATATTGAGAATAGAGTTGTCCGGCAGCAGAATGTTGGACCACAGTACCGTCAGCCGGGTGCCGTCTTTGCGTAACGGATGCCATTCATACATATCTTTAAGCGGTGAGACATTGACCGACTCCCTGACCCGCCGTCGCTCTTCAGGGTCGGGATAAAACAGCGCAAGCGGATCGGCATATTCAGCGATCTCTGCCATCGTCCAGCCGAACACTTTTTCACATTCGGCATTCCATAGCACGCAGCGGTTAAATTTGTCGAAAGAGTTCATTAACACCGGGGCCCGTTCAAACAGGGTCTTATATTGCGTCACGACGCGCTGCATTTCCTGGGCGGTTTTCTCCCGGGCAATAATTTCCGCGAAATAGTCTTTTAATTTTTCGACCAGCACCACGACAATATTTTTCAGAACCGGCAGAGAATAGAGTCGTTCATCAAACCCTAAAAAGAAATAGCCGCTGCAGTGCCAGTTATGGGTCGAAAGTTTGCACAGCACCCCGCTTTGCAGCTGCCCATAGCCGGGATGCTGAGGAGAAAATAACGCGCGGCCAATGTTCTCTTTCCAGTAGACCACCCGCCACGAACGATGATGCCGCTCCAGCAGGGTACCCGCGAGGAAATCGGCGACCTCGAAGGGATGGCAGGTCATCTCCCCGGCGCTGACCACACGCTGCAGGCCGTCATCACCATTTACGCTGACCCAGGCAAGGCTTGCGCCCAGGGCGCGGCTGATGGTCTCCAGCATGTCGGCCAGTGAACATTGGTCATGAAGCTGGGGCATCAGCTTTGCCAGCGCATGCAGCGCCTGCATGCTGTCATTAATAATCTCACGTCGGTTTTCTTTCATTTTTTTTCGCTGATTATCAGGCGATAAACCGGACGCAACTTTCTTCAGATTCGAAATGTCGTCATACCAACGCCACAAGCTGGATCTCAGTGCAGCGAATTAAAACAACGTTGTGTGTAATTAAATACGTACAAATAAATAAAAAAAACAATAAAATTCAAAAACCTGAAAGGTTAGCTGCGAGTAAAATTAATTGTCCACTCAAGCATAAGCCATAGGGATATGGCTGTAAACGTTATACAACGCGCCCTCTTTTGCATCGATTTTGCTATCTCAATGAATTCATTATAAAGAGTACGGGGAATGAGAGCTTAGCCTGCAAAGATATATTTTCTCTCAGGCGAATAGGGTTTACAGGCAGCGAGGAATCCCTCTTTTTCATCAGCCCGGGACTGGCGAATAAAACAGCAAACGTGATATAGTTCACACATCTTATGTAACGAAAAAATCTGTTTCATTCAGTTCGTCTGTTTTGTAGAGGATGGGTTTTATGGCAACCATTACTACCAGCATGGTTCTCTTGCGCTGGCCTTTGTTGAGTGCGGTACTGATGTTTTTAGCCAGCACGCTGAACATTCAATTTCGTAAATCTGACTACACGGGCCTTGCTGTCATCAGTACGCTGTTAGGACTGGGCGCGGCCTGTTGGTTTGCAACGGGTCTGCTTGGCATTACCCTGCTGGATATGGCCGCCGTCTGGGAAAATATTAAAGTGGTAATGGTTGAAGCGATGAGCCACACGCCACCAGACTGGCCGATGGTGATTACCTGATTCCTTCCGGCATAAAAAAACCCAGACCATAGTCTGGGTTTTTTGTTTTTACGCGCTGGAAATCAGAACGGAATGTCGTCGTCGAAATCCATTGGCGGTTCGTTAGACGGCGCCGGCGCAGACTGCTGCTGCGGACGAGACTGTGCGCCGCCGCTGAACTGGTTGCCGCCCTGTGGCTGCTGAGGCTGACCCCAACCGCCCTGCTGCTGGCCGCCACCTGCTGGTGCGCCACCGCCCTGACGGCCACCCAGCATCTGCATGGTGCCACCGACGTTAACCACCACTTCAGTGGTGTACTTCTCAGCACCGGACTGATCGGTCCATTTGCGGGTACGCAGCTGGCCTTCGATATACACCTGAGAACCTTTACGCAGATACTCACCGGCCACTTCTGCCAGTTTGCCAAACAGCACAACGCGGTGCCATTCGGTCTGCTCTTTCATCTCACCGGTCGCTTTATCACGCCAGGATTCGGAAGTAGCCAGCGTAATGTTGGCAACTGCGCCACCACTCGGCATGTAGCGTACTTCCGGGTCCTGGCCCAGATTACCGACGAGAATCACCTTGTTTACGCCTCTGCTGGCCATGTTCGTGTCTCCTGAATACGTTTCTTAATAGTGTAAACGCGCGAGTGTACCATTTCCATGCTGCATTTTGATAGCTGCGAGATGGATTCCAGAGTTCTCGTGCGAACATAACATTGTTACACAGTCAGTCAGAAAATGCATTCCAATACTGTATATTCAAACAGGTCAAATTGTGTCATAATTAGCCGTTTCTGACAGCCGTTTGTCCTTCAAACAAACCAGGCAATCCGTGTTCCAACCGGGAAAGGTGAATGGATAAGATCGAAGTTCGGGGCGCCCGCACCCACAATCTCAAGAATATCAACCTCATAATCCCTCGCGACAAACTGATCGTCGTGACCGGGCTTTCGGGGTCTGGCAAATCCTCACTGGCTTTCGACACTCTGTATGCCGAAGGACAGCGTCGTTACGTTGAATCACTCTCTGCGTACGCGCGTCAGTTCCTGTCGCTGATGGAAAAACCGGATGTCGACCACATTGAAGGCTTGTCTCCTGCTATCTCTATTGAGCAGAAGTCCACCTCGCATAACCCGCGCTCAACGGTCGGTACCATTACCGAAATTCATGACTACCTGCGTCTGCTGTATGCCCGCGTGGGTGAGCCGCGCTGCCCGGACCACGACGTCCCGCTGGCGGCACAAACCGTGAGCCAGATGGTGGATAACGTGCTGTCGCAGCCGGAAGGCAAACGCCTGATGCTGCTGGCGCCGATCATCAAAGAGCGTAAGGGCGAGCACACCAAAACGCTGGAAAACCTGGCAAGCCAGGGCTATATCCGCGCCCGTATTGATGGCGAGGTGTGTGACCTGTCCGATCCGCCAAAGCTGGAGCTGCAGAAGAAGCACACCATCGAAGTGGTGATTGACCGCTTTAAGGTGCGTGACGATCTCGCCACGCGTCTGGCGGAATCGTTTGAAACCGCGCTGGAACTCTCCGGCGGTACCGCCGTGGTCTCCGACATGGACGACCCGCAGGCGGAAGAGCTGCTCTTCTCCGCCAACTTTGCCTGCCCGATTTGCGGCTACAGCATGCGCGAGCTGGAACCGCGCCTGTTCTCGTTCAACAACCCGGCGGGCGCCTGCCCGACGTGTGACGGCCTGGGTGTGCAGCAGTATTTTGACCCGGATCGTGTGATCCAGAATCCGGAGCTGTCGCTTGCGGGCGGCGCAATCCGCGGCTGGGATAAGCGTAACTTCTACTACTTCCAGATGCTTAAATCGCTGGCAGAACACTATAAGTTCGACGTGGAAGCGCCGTGGGCCAGCCTGAGCCCGAACGTGCATAAAGTGATCCTGTTCGGTTCCGGTAAAGAGAACATCGAGTTCAAATACATGAACGATCGCGGCGACACCTCCGTACGTCGCCACCCGTTCGAAGGGGTGCTGCACAACATGGAGCGCCGCTACAAAGAGACCGAATCCAGCGCGGTACGCGAAGAGCTGGCGAAGTTCATCAGCAACCGCTCCTGCGCCACCTGTGACGGCACGCGTCTGCGTCGCGAAGCGCGCCACGTGTTTGTGGAAAACACCGCGCTGCCGACCATCTCAGACATGAGCATCGGTCACGCAATGGACTTCTTCAACAATCTGAAGCTCTCTGGCCAGCGCGCGAAAATCGCCGAAAAAGTGCTGAAAGAGATCGGCGATCGTCTGAAGTTCCTGGTCAACGTCGGCCTGAACTACCTGACGCTTTCCCGCTCGGCAGAAACGCTCTCCGGCGGTGAAGCCCAACGTATCCGTCTGGCAAGCCAGATTGGCGCAGGCCTGGTCGGCGTCATGTACGTGCTCGATGAGCCGTCCATCGGCCTTCACCAGCGCGACAACGAGCGTCTGCTCGGTACCCTTATTCATCTGCGTAACCTCGGCAACACGGTGATTGTGGTTGAGCATGATGAAGATGCGATCCGTGCTGCCGACCATGTTATCGACATCGGCCCGGGCGCGGGCGTACACGGCGGCCAGGTGGTCGCGGAAGGCACCCTGAAAGACATTATGGCAGTGCCAGAATCGTTAACCGGCCAGTACATGAGCGGCAAGCGCAAGATTGAGGTGCCGAAGCAGCGCGTGGCGGCGAATCCGGAGAAAGTGCTTAAGCTCACCGGCGCGCGCGGCAACAACCTGAAAGACGTCACCCTGACGCTGCCGGTTGGCCTGTTTACCTGTATTACTGGCGTTTCCGGTTCCGGTAAATCGACGCTAATCAACGATACGCTGTTCCCGATTGCGCAGACGGCGCTGAACGGCGCGACGCTGGCCGAACCGGCACCGTACCGTGATATCCAGGGGCTGGAGCATTTCGATAAGGTTATCGACATTGATCAGAGCCCGATTGGCCGGACCCCGCGTTCCAACCCGGCGACCTATACCGGCGTCTTTACGCCCGTACGTGAGCTGTTTGCAGGCGTTCCGGAAGCGCGTTCGCGCGGCTATACGCCAGGTCGTTTCAGCTTTAACGTTCGCGGCGGCCGCTGTGAGGCGTGTCAGGGCGACGGCGTGATCAAGGTGGAGATGCACTTCCTGCCGGATATCTACGTGCCGTGCGACCAGTGCAAAGGCAAACGCTATAACCGCGAAACGCTGGAGATTAAGTACAAAGGCAAAACGATCCACGAAGTGCTGGACATGACCATCGAAGAGGCGCGTGAGTTCTTTGACGCCGTTCCTGCGCTGGCGCGTAAGCTGCAGACGCTGATGGACGTGGGGCTGACCTACATTCGTCTGGGGCAGTCCGCTACCACGCTGTCAGGGGGTGAAGCGCAGCGCGTGAAGCTGGCGCGTGAGTTGTCTAAACGCGGTACCGGTCAGACGCTGTATATCCTGGATGAGCCGACCACCGGTCTGCACTTTGCCGATATCCAGCAACTGCTCGACGTTCTGCATCAGCTTCGCGATCAGGGCAACACCATTGTGGTCATTGAACACAACCTGGACGTGATTAAAACCGCGGACTGGATTGTCGATCTCGGCCCGGAAGGCGGCAGCGGCGGCGGTGAAATCCTTGTCTCCGGCACCCCAGAGACCGTTGCAGAGTGCGAAGCCTCGCACACCGCGCGCTTCCTCAAGCCATTGCTGTAATTGTCACACGGAGAGTTGCTGTCGGGTCGCTTCCGGCAGCAACTCAACCGCCTGCTGATAAGACGCGTCAACCAGATAGTATATTTGTGAGCCTGGCAGCGACCCGTCAAGATAGACGGTACTCCAGTGAGCTTTATTGAGATGCTTGCTTGGCCGCACGTCATGGTGCTGCTGGCGTAACAAATCGGCCAGTTCCGGGCTGGTTTTCAGCGACGCCGCTGGACGCCCCTCAACCTCTTTCACCATCGCAAACAGGACGTCCCCCACTTTAATCTGGGTGGCTTTCCAGTCGCTATGAACGCTCTGCTCCGCACCTGGTTTACTCATGCAGTACTGAAGTAGCTCCGAAATTGTCATCTTTATTCCCCTTGTAGCGTGGCGATAATTTTACGCGAACCACCGTGAATACGATGCTCTCCCAGCCAGATCCCCTGCCATGTTCCCAGCATTAGCCGCCCATGGTGTACCGGCAACATCAGCGATACGCCCAGCAGGGAAGATTTGATATGTGAAGGCATGTCATCGTCGCCCTCATAGTCGTGCTCATAAGGCGCGTTGTCCGGAACGGTCTTCAGAAAATGGTGCTCCATGTCAGACCGGACGGTGGGATCGCAATTTTCATTAAGCGTGAGAGAGGCAGACGTGTGCTGAAGCAGCAAATGCAGCAAACCCGTTTTGACCTGCGACAGGTCGCGGATTTGCCCGATGACTTCATCCGTCACCAGGTGAAATCCGCGTGGTTTAGCGCTTAACGTCAGGGTCTGTTGATACCACATGTGCTGCTCCGTAATGAAAGATGAATCTTTCTAAGTGTGCAGCAAGAAGACGAAAGGTAAAACCCGCAGCAGCGAGATTTGACTAAAAAAGAGTCAAACCCGCTGCCTGGGGCTTAATACTCCGAGTTGACGATCACCTCTTCGCCAAACTTTCCGGCCATCGGCAGCGGTCGATAGGTCGAGTTAGAAGCGCGTAACACTCTGATCCCTCTGGCCCCGACGTCATGCGCAGCGGTAATGTCGTTATCTGAATCACCGTAGAACAGTTTGATATTTTTCTTTTCCAGCCACTGGGTTTTGGTGTTTTGCCCTTCTTTGTCACCCGCAAAGATCACCGGGTTCATGTTGGCCGCCGGGATCATGAAATCATCCTGCAGGGTTTTAGAGACGGTTTCCGTTTTGGTCTGACTGCGTCCGGTGACAAAGTAAATGCTGTCGCCGCGCTTCACGTGCATGGCGATAAGCGCGCGGGCCACCTCTTTCGGGATGCTGAATTCGTCCCAGCCGTTGTTCATTTTTTCCCAGAACTCGGGGTTTTTCAGATACGCTTCGCTGTCGGGAGAATACATTTTTTTGCCGCGCCAGAATCCCGGGCTGGAGAACAGAACGGTATCGTCAATATCGAAGCCCACGGCCATCGGCGGACGCCCCATCAGGCTGTTCTCGATCTGGGCCACGGAAACCCAATGAATGGGTGCCTGTTCGGCAAGAATGGCAGCGGTGGTACCGGTGTAAAGCGGCGTCGGGGCGGAAGCGCGCGCGACGACAGCACTGTTAAGCGAGAACAATAAGCAGGCGGCGCTGAGCGCCAGTGTGATCTTGCGCATATTTTCCCCTGAATATTCAGTTCGTTATCGTTTTATTTTGAGCGAATGGTCAAAAACTTTCCGACCATAACCCCAGCGGGAGGTGAAGGAAAGGAGTTTTTACTTATGAAGTCGAATAAAAAGAAGACGATCACAAAGCACAGAAGAGGCGTGTAGGCCCGGTAAGCGCAGCGCCACCGGGCGAAATTTTACACTGGTGCAAACAAAAAAGCCGGGTGGCGGCTACGCCTTACCCGGCCTACAAAGGGCATACAAGTAAGTAAATACTTACATTACAGCGGCAAATGCCTGCGCCACACGATGCACGTTGCTGGCATTCAGACCTGCCACGCACATACGCCCGCTGGCAATCAGATAGACGCCAAACTCTTCACGCAGGCGATCGACCTGAGCGGCACTCAGTCCGGTGTAGCTGAACATCCCGCGCTGTTTCAGCAGATAGTCAAAGTTATGCCCCGGCACAGCCTCTTTCAGCACGTTAACCAGTTCCTGACGCATCGACAGAATACGCTTACGCATGGATTCCACTTCAGCAAGCCAGTTAGCTTTCAGCTGCTCATCACCGAGAACGGTCGCCACCACCTGCGCACCAAAGTTTGGCGGGCTGGAGTAGATACGGCGCACCGTCGCCTTCAACTGCCCCAGTACACGGCCCGCCGCTTCGGCGTCTTCGCACACCACGGAAAGGCCACCGACGCGCTCGCCGTACAGGGAGAATATTTTCGAGAAGGAGTTACTCACCAGTGCAGGCAGCCCGGCGCTGGCAACGGCGCGGATCGCGTAGGCATCCTCTTCCATCCCTGCGCCAAAGCCCTGATAGGCAATATCGAGGAACGGGATCAGATTGCGCGCTTTCAGCACCTCAATCACCGCATCCCACTGGGCATTTGTCAGGTCTGCACCGGTCGGGTTATGGCAGCACGGATGCAGCAGGACGATACTGCGCTCCGGCAGCGTATTCAGTTTTTCCAGCAGCGCCTCAACGCGCACGCCGTTGGTTTCGCTGTCGAACCACGGGTAGGTCGCCACCTTAAATCCTGCGCCTTCAAAAATCGCTACGTGGTTTTCCCACGTTGGGTCGCTGACCCACACTCCCGAATCCGGGAAATATTTTTTCAGGAAGTCGGCACCCACTTTAAGCGCACCCGACCCGCCCAGCGTCTGGATGGTCGCCACCCGTTTTTGCGCCAGCACGGCGTGATCGGCACCAAACAGCAGCGGCGCGATGGTGTTGCGGTAGCTGTTGAGCCCTTCCATCGGCAAATATAGCGACGCACCGTGCGGCGCGGCGTTCAGACGCGCTTCGGCTTCAGCGACGGCTTTCAACTGAGGAATAATGCCATCCTCGTTGTAATACAGGCCAATGCTGAGGTTCACTTTATCGCTGCGAGGATCTTCTTTGAAACGCTCCATTAAGGAGAGAATGGGGTCGCCGGCGTAGGCGTCAACTTTCTGAAACACGCGATGTCTCCGGAATTCGATGAGGCAGGGAATTCAACAATAAACCGGAAGTGGGAGAAGATCGAGTGGATGTTAATAAAGTTGAAGTGAGGTTATTGGCCTCACTTCATTGTCAGTTCAGTCGATGTATTTCATCGCCACCCGTGATGTCAGGCGCGTGATAAGTTCGTAAGCACTCACTTTTGTCATTTCAGCAATGCGTTCAACAGGCAACCCTTCGCCCCACATCACCACATCGTCGCCGGGTTTATCCTGGGCGTCAGGCCCCAGATCGACGCATATCATGTCCATCGCCACCCGACCCACAATCTTCACTTCGCGGCCGTTGACCAGAACCGGCGTACCGGACGGCGCGGCGCGCGGATAGCCGTCGCCATAGCCCATTGCCACGACGCCGAGACGGGTATCACGTTCGCTGGTCCAGGTGCCGCCGTAACCT
This sequence comes from Enterobacter sp. WCHEn090032, assembly GCF_003986875.1. Classification (NCBI taxonomy): domain Bacteria; kingdom Pseudomonadati; phylum Pseudomonadota; class Gammaproteobacteria; order Enterobacterales; family Enterobacteriaceae; genus Enterobacter; species Enterobacter sp. WCHEn090032. The sequence continues at coordinate 26,205 of NZ_RXRN01000032.1, read as the reverse complement.
ACCGGCTCACCCGTTTTGTGTTCGCGCACGGCAATCAGATTAGACACCAGAGACATCACCGGCTGGAAACCCAGGTCCGGTCCCCAGGGTTTGTTCTCCAGCGGCGACACGCCGTAAAGAATGATGCCCGGGCGAGCCCAGTCGAGGTGCGACTGAGGCCACAGTAAAATTCCGCCGGATGCCGCAATGGATCGCATCCCGGGTTTGCCTTCGCAGAAGGTAGTAAAGATATCCAGCTGCCGCTCGGTCTCACCGCACTCGGGCTCATCGGCGCGGGCGAAGTGGCTGACAATGTTCACCGGCTGACGCACGTTTTTGCACTGGCACAAACGCTGGTAAAACGCGTCCGCGTTCTCCGGACGCACACCCAGACGGTGCATGCCCGTGTCGAGCTTCATCCACACGGTGACCGGTTCGCTTAGCTCGGCGGTTTCCAGTGCGGCGAGCTGCTCTTCGTTATGCACCGCCGTGTGAAGATGCTGGTCTGCAATGGTCGGCAAATCTGTGGCTTCGAAAAAACCTTCCAGCAGCAGAATCGGTTGCGTGATCCCTCCCGCGCGCAGGCGGAGAGCCTCTTCAAGACGGGCGACGCCAAAGGCGTCGGCATCGGGGAGCGTTCGCGCGGTCTCGAGAAGACCGTGTCCGTAAGCGTTCGCTTTCACGACTGCAACGAGCTTGCTGGCGGGTGCCAGTTCACGCAGACGTTGCAGGTTGTGTCGCAGAGCGCGGCGGTTGATGACGACTGTTGCCGCTTGCATTTGAATTCCTTAGAAATTACTCATCATCATATTGAGGACCGGCATAGTTGTCGAAACGCGACCACTGGCCGTTAAAGGTCAGACGCACCGTCCCGATCGGGCCGTTACGTTGTTTACCAATAATAATTTCGGCGATCCCTTTCAGGTCGCTGTTCTCATGATAAACCTCATCACGGTAGATGAACATGATTAAGTCCGCATCCTGCTCGATGGAGCCGGATTCACGCAGGTCAGAGTTGACCGGACGTTTGTCGGCACGTTGTTCCAGGGAGCGGTTAAGCTGCGACAGCGCCACGACCGGCACGTGCAGCTCTTTGGCTAACGCCTTGAGCGAGCGGGAAATCTCGGCGATTTCCAGCGTACGGTTGTCGGAAAGCGACGGCACGCGCATCAGCTGAAGGTAGTCGATCATGATAAGACCAATACCGCCGTGCTCGCGGGCGATACGGCGCGCGCGGGAACGGACTTCCGTCGGCGTCAGGCCGGAGGAGTCATCAATATAGATGTTACGTTTTTCCAGCAGAATGCCCATGGTGCCGGAGATGCGCGCCCAGTCCTCATCGTCAAGCTGACCGGTACGGATGCGGGTCTGGTCCACGCGCGACAGCGATGCCAGAGAACGCATCATGATCTGCTCGGAGGGCATCTCAAGACTGAAGATGAGTACCGGCTTGTCCTGCAACATCGCCGCGTTTTCGACGAGGTTCATCGCAAAGGTCGTTTTACCCATCGACGGACGCGCGGCGACGATAATCAAATCCGACGGCTGCAGGCCGGCGGTTTTCTTGTTGAGATCGTCATAGCCGGTGTTCACCCCGGTCACACCGTCATGCGGCTGCTGGAACAGCTGTTCGATACGGGCGACGGTGGCGTCGAGGACATCGGCGATGTTTTTTGGGCCTTCGTCTTTATTCGCGCGGCTTTCGGCGATTTTAAAGACGCGGGACTCCGCGAGGTCGAGCAGATCTTCGCTGGTGCGGCCCTGCGGATCAAAACCGGCTTCGGCGATCTCATTCGCCACCGAGATCATCTCGCGGACAACCGCACGTTCGCGCACAATGTCGGCGTAGGCGCTGATGTTCGCCGCACTTGGCGTATTTTTCGATAATTCTGCCAGATAGGCGAACCCGCCGACGCTGTCCAGTTGACCCTGACGCTCCAGCGATTCCGCGAGCGTGATCAGGTCAATCGGGCTGCCCGACTCCTGCAGACGCGCCATTTCGGTAAAGATATGACGGTGCGGACGGGTGTAGAAATCTTCAGACACCACGCGCTCAGCGACGTCGTCCCAGCGTTCGTTATCCAGCATTAAACCGCCCAACACCGACTGTTCCGCTTCAATCGAGTGCGGCGGGACCTTTAACCCTGCGACCTGGTAATCACGCTCGCGAGGTTCAGTCTGTTTGTTGAAGGGTTTGTTTCCTGCCATAGTGAATGGAGTTACCGAGATAAAGAGTGGGTCGAAAGATTACCACATTCTGGAGGAAGCATGGCAACACGTATTGAATTTCACAAGCATGGTGGCCCTGACGTACTCAAAGCGGTGGAGTTCACCCCCGCCGCGCCTGGCGAAAATGAAGTGCAGGTCGAAAACAAAGCCATCGGCATTAACTATATCGATACCTATATTCGCGGCGGTCTCTACCCGCCTCCGTCACTGCCGAGCGGGCTGGGCACCGAGGCGGCCGGTATCGTCAGCAAAGTGGGCAGCGCGGTTAAGCATCTTAAGGAGGGCGACCGCGTGGTGTATGCGCAATCGGCTCTTGGGGCTTACAGCTCCGTCCATAACGTCCCGGCGGATAAAGCCGCCCTGCTGCCCAACGCCATCACCTTTGAGCAGGCGGCGGCCTCGTTCCTGAAGGGGTTGACCGTTTACTACCTGCTGCGCAAAACCTATGAAATAAAACCCGACGAGCAGTTCCTGTTTCATGCCGCGGCGGGTGGCGTCGGGCTTATCGCCTGCCAGTGGGCAAAAGCACTGGGCGCGAAACTGATCGGTACCGTGGGCAATGCGCAAAAAGCGCAGCGCGCACTGCAGGCGGGCGCCTGGCAGGTCATTAACTACCGTGAAGAGAGCATTACCGAACGGCTGAAAGAGATAACCAACGGCAAAAAAGTCCGCGTCGTGTATGACTCTGTAGGGAAAGATACCTGGGAAGCGTCGCTGGATTGTCTGCAGCGTCGTGGGCTGATGGTCAGCTTCGGGAATGCGTCAGGCGCGGTGACCGGGGTAAATCTCGGCATTCTGAATCAGAAAGGCTCGCTGTACGTCACGCGCCCATCCCTGCAGGGTTACATCACCAACCGGGAAGAGCTGGAGGAAGCCAGTAACGAGCTGTTCTCGCTGATCGCCAGCGGGGTGATAAAAGTGGATGTGGCAGAGGCGCAAAAATATCCGCTAATCGATGCGCAGCGCGCACATGAGGTGCTGGAGAGCCGGGCCACGCAGGGGTCGAGTTTGCTGATTCCCTGAGCCCTGAAAAGAAATTGGGCTTCCTTAAGGAAGCCCTTTCTTTTTTTAGTTCGGCTGTATGTAGGGTACAGCTCGATGAATTCTTTAGCGGCAGCCATAGTGACAGATTCGATAAGTAAATCCTATTCTGTTCTAAGCCCTGCTGCCGGAAAAGTTACAAGTATGTGACGAACCCCTCAATACCTTAGTAACGAAAGCGGTTATTGCGCTGATAAGTGGGCAGTTTTGGTGATTTTATCGCCCGTATCACCCACACCACGGCAATGGCCAGCAGTAACCACGGCAACAGCTTGATCGTCAGGGCAAATAACCCGCCGATAACCATTACCACCGTCGCCACGACGATAGCCGCCAGAATGCCGAGCAGCGACACACCTGTCGCTAACAGCATGACAAAAAAGCCAATCACAAAAAGTAGTTCCAGCATGGTGCTCTCCCACGAGTTCCCGAGTAATGCAACAGGCATTACAAAATCCATGCCAAACTTAACCTCTTGTTCTTAAAGCAAAACGCCCCGCGAGACGTCGCAGGGCGTGGTGAATTTGACGAACTTTTAGCGAAAATTATCGCTTATCAGCCACCAGTCGCAGCGCATGCTCCAGCACGTCGATATCAGCGCCGGCTTTATGCGCGTTCTCGCTCAGGTAGCGACGCCACTGGCGCGCCCCGGGGATCCCCTGGAACAGGCCGAGCATATGGCGGGTAATGTGGCCAAGATATGTGCCGTTACTCAGCTCGCGCTCAATGTAAGGATACATGGCACGCACCACGGCAACCGGGTCGGTGTCTGCCCCTTCAACGCCAAAGATTTCGCGATCGACCGACGCCAGAATGCCCGGGTTTTGATACGCCTCGCGCCCGACCATCACGCCATCCATATGTTCAAGGTGCGCTTTCGCCTCTTCCAGCGACTTAATGCCACCGTTGATCGACATCGTCAGGTGCGGGAAATCACGCTTCAGCTGATACACACGAGGATAGTCCAGCGGCGGAATTTCACGGTTCTCTTTTGGGCTAAGACCAGAAAGCCAGGCTTTACGCGCGTGGATGATAAACATCTCGCATTCGCCTTTCCCGGAAACCGTATTGATAAAATCGCACAGGAATGCATAGCTGTCCTGGTCGTCAATGCCGATGCGGGTTTTGACCGTCACCGGAATGGAGACCACGTCGCGCATCGCCTTGATACAGTCTGCCACCAGTTGAGCGTTCCCCATCAGGCACGCGCCGAACATGCCGTTTTGCACGCGATCGGACGGGCAGCCGACGTTGAGGTTGATCTCGTCGTAGCCGCGCGCTTCTGCCAGCTTCGCGCACTGCGCCAGCGCGGCCGGATCGCTGCCGCCCAGCTGCAGGGCAACCGGATGCTCTTCCTCGCTATAGGCCAGATAGTCGCCCTTGCCGTGAATGATTGCGCCCGTGGTCACCATCTCGGTGTACAGCAGCGTATGGCGGGAGAGCTGACGCAGGAAGTAGCGGCAGTGTCTGTCCGTCCAGTCGAGCATCGGCGCAATGGAAAAACGGTGTGCGGGAAAAACAGTCTGTAATTCTGACGACATGGCGAAGTTTTAAGCATCTGGTGGAAACGGGGCGCTACTATAGCACAAAGAAAAGCCGGAGGCGCAGCGCCTCCGGTGGACTTTAGAACGTCATGCTCAGCTGAGCTCCTGCCCCCCAGGTCTCGTCTTCGCCGTACAGCCCCATCAGGTCAACATGCACGGTGCTAAACGGCGCGAAACCGACACCGCCGGTAAAGACATTGCTGTCGTTACCCTTCACGTCCGCGCGATAACCCGCCCGCACCGCCAGCCAACTCAGCGGCGTGACTTCGGCACCGACGCCAACATACTGTGACGTATCTTCGCTCTTGAAGCCCTTGGTTTCCGTCAGATCGCCATCGGCAGTCAGCGTCACCAGATCGTTGTGCCAGGCGGCCCCGGCGGTCACCAGCGGACGGATCTGGTAGGTGTCTTTATAGCTCACCACTTCTCCCGTACGCCCGTTGCGGATACGGATATCTTTGGTGTCGATATCACGCGACATCAGGTTTTGTCCGCTCACGCCGACCGTCCAGTTTTCGCCGAAATCGGCCGCAATCCCGGCATCCACGTTGAAGCCCGTATCGTCTGTACGGTAGCGGCTGTCATTCCACTTATTACTGTCGTAATCGTAGATTGAGGTCGTGTAGTTATAGACCCAGGTTTTTTGCAGTTTTGGCGTCACGCCCACGGAAACCGGAACGCCGCCAAGATCGAACTGACGGGCAATGGCAACGCCATAGTCGGACACAATTGCCGCCCGGCCAGAGGCCGTCGAGTTGAGGTTTTTGGTGATTTGGTCCGTGCCGTTCAGCGCAGCATCCAGCGCGACGCCGGCCGCGACCGCATCACTGTTTTGAATACCGCGAAGGTAATCAATATCCTGCTGGTCGATCGACGAACTCACCCGACCATGGGCGTAGCCTTTCGCCATAAACGCCACGGAAAGGACATCGTTAGGGATACTCACGGCAATGCCTGCCCCTGCCGTAGCGCGTGCGGTCTTGCCCTTGAGATAGTCCAGCTCATCAGCAAGATCTTTTGCCGCGCCCTGGAACTGGTTAATAGAACCTAATGGATTGGTGATAATTTCAACCGGCGTAAGATTATCCACCACGTCCTTATAGTGATTAATTTTGTCGTTGATATTATCAATCTCGTCCTGAAGATTGTCTTCATCCGTGATCTGCGCGCCAACCGAAGGCAATATGACCGTCACATCATCGTCCGGTTTTGCCTTTGCCAGCAGCGCGGGGTTGATTAACGCCCCACTGCCATAGCTTCCCGAAGCCACGCCGGTGCCACCCATTGCGTCGCTGCGTGATTCTGTCCAGGTATTGGCTGCTCCCGCCTGATTTGCCATAAACAAGGAGACAGCAATGCTAACCACCGAAAATTTAAAATTTTTTTTCACAGTATGCCCGTTATAGTCTGTTATGAAATAACCCCTGTCTGTTATCACCCAAACAGGAACGAACTATTGCTGTGAATAAGTAGTAAAAGACCCGCTAATTCTTTCCCTAAGTAAAACTTCCTTACGGCCTGTTGTAATTTGTGACGGCCCTCAATATTTATAGAAGAGGAAATTATTTTTTCCCAGGTTTTCCATCATGCGGCCCAAAAAACTGGGGAGGATGGTCTACCCAGCGATCTTGCCGCGTGGCGGCGTACTCCGGGTTGAGCGGATAGTAGATACGGTTGTGCTTCTTGTTAGCCTCGCCAACGACCAGTAACCGAACCTCTTCGTCCGTGTTATTGATAAAGGTATGACAGATGCCGGTTCCGGCAGGAAAGCCCACGCTGTCGCCAGGCTCCAGCTTCCACAAGTAGCCATTAATCCAGGCTTCAGGGTAGCCTTCAATCACGTAAATAAACTCTTCTTCATCGCTTTCCGCGTGGGGATAGGATGTCCTGCGCCCTGGCGGCAAACGCTCATGATGGATGCCAATACGCCCGAGCCCGAGCTTGCGGGCCAGCGGCGCACCGATGGAAAACAGCTCATCGCTGTCGGGGTAAGTCGAGTCATCCGCACCTTCAACATCACGCCAGTGCCGAATACAGTCAGGTCTTTTCATTGTTTATCTCCCGGTTTGCGATGGGTCAGGTATAGCACAGACTGGCCGATCTCGGTGTTTTTAGCAGAACATGATAAAGTGAGGGTTTTCCGTCCTATAACATCCGGGGTGCTAAATGGATAAGTCCACAAAAGAGCTGTTAGCGCAGGCCGAAAAGCTGTGCGCGCAACGCAATGTGCGCCTGACTCCGCAGCGCCTTGAAGTGTTGCGTTTGATGAGTCTGCAACAGGGTGCCATCAGCGCCTACGATCTGCTCGACCTGCTCCGCGAAAGCGAGCCGCAGGCAAAGCCACCGACGGTCTATCGCGCGCTGGATTTCCTGCTGGAACAGGGGTTTGTGCATAAAGTCGAATCCACAAACAGCTATGTGCTGTGTCATCTGTTCGATCAGCCTACCCATACATCGGCGATGTTTATTTGTGACCGCTGCGGCGTGGTGAAAGAAGAAGGTGCGGAAGGTGTGGAAGACATTATGCATACGCTGGCCGCTAAAATGGGCTTTGCCCTGCGCCATAACGTGATTGAAGCACACGGGCTGTGCTCAGCGTGTGTGGAAGTGGAAGCCTGTCGTCATCAGGACGCATGTCAGCACGACCACTCGATTATGGTAAAGAAAAAGCCGCGTTAGCAGCAAAAGAAAAGGCGGCTTTTAAGCCGCCTCAGTGGGTTATTCAGCGTTACCAGCGGTAATCGTTACGGGTTTCCCAGTCTTTGACTTCGTTTTCCGCCTGGTCTTTTGCGTAGCCGTAACGCTCCTGAATTTTACCGACAAGCTGGTCGCGTTTACCTTCAATGACGGTCATATCGTCATCCGTCAGCTTACCCCACTGTTCTTTCGCTTTACCTTTGAACTGCTTCCAGTTGCCGCCGATTTCGTCTTTATTCATCATCGTGTCCTCTTCGTTAAGCGTCGGGTCGTAACGTCCGTTACGTTCTTTTCTGCTGGACGTGATAATTATTGTAGTTAAGGATTCCGCTGTTAGTTTCATATTCGGAATCTTTAACCGTCACGATATATCGTGGCGTGAGGGGAACCAGGTATTGTTTTGCCAGTGTCGGCGCCAGATAAACGCCAGCGATAACCCGCGCAGTGAGAGAAAGACGGCCAACGCCAGCCATAAACCGTGGTTACCAAGCCACGGAAGCGTCAGCAACGTCAGGCCAAACCCGGCCGCCGCGACAGCCATGCTGTTACGCATTTCGGCTCCGCGCGTCGCGCCAATAAACATGCCGTCCAGCAGATAACACCAGACACCCACCACCGGCAAAATGACCTGCCAGATGAGATAATGGCTCGCCAGTTCGCGCAGTGCCGGCAGGGAGGTGAGTAACGCGATAATCTGTTCGCCAAAGCAGGCGTAAATCAGCGCGAATGCCAGCGCCACCAGACCCGACTGTCGACAGGCCGCCCGCCAGACATCCCGCAGATGCCCGCTTTCCCGTGCGCCATACGCCTGCCCCGAATGCGCTTCAACCGCATAGGCAAAGCCGTCCAGCGCATAGGCGGTAAAGGTCAGCAGCGTCATCAGGACGGCATTAACCGCAACGATGTCTGGCCCGAGCCGTGCGCCAAAGACCGTCAGTGCACCAAAGCAGAGTTGAAGCAGCAATGAACGCAGCATGATGTCACGGTTGAGCGCCAGCAGCTTACGGATATTGCCGCGCCAGGCGGTTTTGAGCAGCGCAAGGGAGATCCCGCGCATCACCAGCACACGCCAGACCATCCACAGACCAATAATAAAGGTCCCGTATTCGGCAATCGCCGTCGCCAGCGCTGCCCCCTGCACGTTCATCTGCAGCCCCATTACCAGCCAGACATCCAGCACAATGTTGAGCAGGTTGCCCACCACCAGCAGAATGACAGGCGCACGGGCATACTGGACGCCCAGGAGCCACCCCAGCAGAACCAGATTAGCCAGCGAGGCGGGCGCGCTAAGCCAGCGGATTTCAAGAAAACGCCGCGCCTGTTCCAGTACTGCCTCGCTGCCGCCAACGATATGAAGTGCAAGGTCAATCAGGGGAGCGCGCAGTAAAACGATCAACACCCCTGCGCCAAGCGCAAGCATCATCGGCTGTACCAGCGCACGCGCCAGACGCAACGGATCTTTTGCACCGTAAGCCTGCGCGGTAAGGCCTGTCGTACTCATGCGCAAAAAGAGCAGCAACATGAACAGAAAGCTGGTTGCCGTCGCGCCAATCGCCACGCCGCCAAGATAAACAGGCGAATCCAGATGACCAATAACGGCGGTATCGACCAGCCCCAGCAAGGGCACGGTGATATTGGAGAAAATCATCGGCAAAGCAAGACGCCACAATGCCTTATCGGATGCCGTCAGCAGTGACATGAAAAATACCGGAAGTGGGAAATGAATCAGGCTACAGCGGAGCTGTAGCCTGTCAGGAAAAGATTAAAGCCATTCACCGTTGCGAATCACCCCAACCGCCAGTCCTTCGATAGAGAAGTTCTGTTCACGCAGGTCCACCACAATCGGGGAGAACTCGCTGTTTTCAGGCAGTAACTGTACGGTGTTACCCTGTTTTTTCAGACGCTTGACGGTCACTTCATCATCAATACGTGCGACCACAACCTGGCCGTTTCGCACATCCTGCGTTTTGTGAACCGCAAGCAGATCGCCATCAAGAATGCCGATGTCTTTCATCGACATACCGCTTACGCGCAGCAGGAAATCAGCGCTCGGTTTGAACATACCAGGATCGACCTGGTAATGGCCTTCAATATGCTGCTGAGCCAGTAAAGGCTCACCTGCAGCAACACGCCCTACCAGTGGAATGCCCGTCTCTTCTTCCACCAGCAGGCGGATACCCCTTGACGCGCCCGAAACAATCTCAATGACACCCTTACGCGCCAGCGCTTTCAGGTGTTCTTCGGCAGCATTTGGAGAACGGAAGCCCAGACGCTGCGCGATTTCCGCACGCGTGGGTGGCATACCCGTCTGGCCGATATGATCCCGAATGAGATCAAACACCTCTTGCTGCCTGGTCGTTAACGCTTTCATTCCGCCCCCTGGGTGTATATACAGTTATGCTGTGAGTATATACAGTCAAAGGCGATTTTGGAACCAAAAACTGCACAAAAAACCAGGGACTTAATTATTCCTCGAGGCTCATCGGAAATGTGACCAAAGCAGCGTGACCCAGGTGATAACGGCAGTGATAATCGCCAGCAACACGGCAGCAGAGCCCATGTCTTTTGCCCGGCCTGAAAGTTCGTGAAAATCAGAGCCGATACGATCCACAACGGCCTCAATAGCGCTATTCAGAATTTCCACTATCATCACCAACAATACGGATCCGATCAGAAGAACGCGCGTTATCGCATCAATATCAAGGAAACAGGCGATAATCACCGCGACAATCGCGGCGACGCCCTCCTGGCGGAAGGCCGCTTCGTTGACCCACGCGGCGCGAAAACCTTTCCAGGAGTAGCCAGCAGCTTTGATGATTCGGGTTAACCCAGTGGTATTATTGGCCATTAAAAGAACCTTTTTTAAAAAAGAGCGTCAGTAACAGGGGCCGTAGCGCGTTTCGCTACCGCCTGAAGTATGACGGGTAACAACAGTAATTTTGCGCGCTTTCTGTTATCCTTGCGCCGCAATTGCATTATTAACCAGAGGCTTTACATCGTTTATGTCCGGCTGGCCACGAATTTACTACAAATTACTTAATTTACCATTAAGCATCCTGGTAAAAAGCAAGTCTATCCCAGCAGAACCCGCGCTGGAATTGGGGCTCGATACGTCGCGTCCCATTATGTATGTTTTGCCTTATAACTCGAAGGCAGACTTACTGACGCTTCGCGCCCAGTGTCTGGCGCATGACTTACCTGACCCGCTTGAACCGCTGGAAGTTGACGGTACGCTGCTGCCGCGCTACGTGTTCATCCACGGTGGGCCGCGTGTGTTTACCTATTACACGCCAAAGGAAGAGTCCATCAAGCTGTTCCATGACTATCTCGACCTGCACCGCAGCAATCCTGACCTGGATGTGCAAATGGTACCGGTGTCGGTGATGTTTGGTCGCCGCCCGGGCCGCGAAAAAGGGGAAGAGAACCCACCGTTGCGCATGCTTAACGGCATCCAGAAGTTCTTTGCGGTCTCCTGGCTGGGACGCGACAGTTTCGTCCGTTTCTCCCCTTCCGTGTCGCTGCGTCGAATGGCGGACGAGCACGGCACCGACAAGATCATCGCGCAAAAACTGGCGCGCGTGGCGCGTATGCACTTCGCCCGTCAGCGCCTGGCTGCCGTCGGGCCACGTCTCCCGGCACGTCAGGATCTGTTCAACAAATTGTTGGCCTCCAAAGCGATTGCCCGCGCCGTTGAAGACGAAGCGCGCAGCAAGAAAATTTCGCATGAGAAAGCCCAGCAGAACGCCATTGCGCTGATGGAAGAGATCGCCGCGAACTTCTCTTACGAGATGATTCGCCTTTCCGACCGTATTCTCGGCTTTACCTGGAACCGCCTCTATCAGGGCATCAACGTTCATAATGCCGAGCGTGTACGTCAGCTGGCGCATGATGGCCATGAGATTGTCTATGTTCCCTGCCACCGCAGCCACATGGACTACCTGCTTCTGTCTTATGTGCTCTATCACCAGGGGCTGGTGCCACCGCACATCGCTGCCGGGATTAACCTGAACTTCTGGCCTGCAGGCCCGATTTTCCGCCGCCTGGGTGCCTTCTTTATTCGTCGTACCTTCAAGGGCAACAAGCTCTACTCCACCGTATTCCGCGAATATCTGGGCGAGCTGTTCAGCCGTGGCTATTCCGTGGAGTACTTCGTGGAGGGCGGTCGTTCCCGTACCGGGCGTCTGCTCGATCCGAAAACCGGCACGCTGTCGATGACCATCCAGGCGATGCTGCGCGGAGGAACCCGTCCCATCACGCTGGTGCCAATCTACATTGGCTATGAGCACGTGATGGAAGTCGGAACTTACGCCAAAGAGCTGCGTGGGGCCACCAAAGAGAAAGAGAGCCTGCCGCAGATGCTGCGTGGTCTGAGCAAGTTACGCAACCTCGGCCAGGGCTACGTCAACTTTGGCGAGCCGATGCCGCTGATGACGTACCTGAACCACCACGTTCCGGAGTGGCGCGAGTCCATTGACCCTATCGAAGCGGTTCGTCCGGCCTGGCTGACGCCAACGGTCAACGGCATCGCCTCCGAGTTGATGGTGCGCATTAACAACGCCGGTGCGGCTAACGCCATGAACCTGTGCTGTACGGCGCTTCTGGCTTCACGTCAACGTTCGCTAACCCGTGAACAGCTGACAGAGCAGCTGGATTGCTATCTGGATATGATGCGCAACGTGCCGTATTCGGTTGATTCAACCGTACCTTCTGCAACGGCCAGTGAGCTTATCGATCACGCGTTGCAGATGAACAAGTTCGAAGTTGAAAAAGACACCATCGGCGACATCATCATTCTGCCGCGCGAGCAGGCCGTGCTGATGACGTACTACCGTAACAACATCACCCACATGCTGATGCTGCCGTCGCTCATGGCGGCCATTATTACCCAGCATCGTCGCATCTCGCGCCAGGCGCTGTTGCACCACGTTGAGACACTCTACCCGATGCTGAAAGCGGAGCTGTTCCTGCGCTGGAGCAAAGACGAGCTGGCGGGCGTGCTGGATAAACTGACCGAAGAGCTGCGTCGTCAGGGGCTGATCACCGTGACGAATGACGAGCTACACATCAATCCGTCACGCTCCCGTACCCTGCAGCTGCTGGCGGCCGGTGCGCGCGAAACGCTGCAGCGCTACGCCATTACGTTCTGGCTGCTGAGTGCGAACCCGTCCATCAACCGCGGTACGCTGGAGAAAGAGAGCCGGACGCTGGCACAACGCCTGTCCGTGCTGCACGGCATTAACGCGCCTGAATTCTTCGACAAAGCGGTCTTCAGCTCACTGGTTCTGACGCTTCGTGATGAAGGCTATATCAGTGATACGGGTGATGCCGAGCCGGAAGAGACGCTGAAGGTTTACCAGATGCTGGCAGAGCTGATCACCTCAGACGTGCGACTGACGATTGAGAGCGCCACGCAGGGCGAGTAACACAATGCCGGGTTATGACCCGGCCTGACGCCCTGGATAATAAAAAGGCCCGGTAAGCGCTAACGCTACCGGGCCTTATTTTTTGAGCGTTGTTAACGCATCGCGTTTAGCTCAATAGCGTAAACGCAATCATTCCGACAATCGCCCCTGTCGTGCCAAGGATGGTTTCCATCAGCGTCCAGGTTTTCAGGGTTTGCGCTTCGGTGGCACCGGTAAACTTACCGAACAGCCAGAAGCCAGCATCGTTAACGTGAGAGACCACAATCGAACCGCCCGCGATACAGACAGAGAGCGCAGCCATCTGTGCACCAGAGTAGTTGAGCTGTTCAATCACCGGCATCACCAGACCCACGGCGGTTAAACACGCCACGGTTGCGGAACCCTGGATGATACGCACCGCCGCCGCCAGCACGAAGCAGGTGACGGCAATCGGTAGCCCCATCCCGGTCAGCGCTTCGCCCAGCGCCGGGCCGACGCCAGAATCCACCAGCACCTGCTTGAACACGCCGCCGGCACCGATCACCAGCAGGATAATCCCCGCAGGCTGCAGCGCTGCACCGCAGATTTCCATCACCCGGTCTTTCGCCATTCCCTGACGCATCGCCAGGCCGTAAATCGCTACCAGACAGGCCACCAGGATCGCCGTGAACGGGTGACCAATAAATTCAAACCACTCATACGCGGTGGAGCCCACCGGCACAAAGCGCGCGGCGATGGTTTTCAGGCCCACGAGAACCAGCGGCAGCAGGATCAGCGACAGGCTGAAACCAAAGGAGGGCATTTTGCCTTCGCCCAGGTGCGGCTCGGTGACGTCATCCGGGATGTGCAGTTCAACGTAACGGCTGATGAAGTTGCCCCACAGCGGGCCGGCAATAATCATCCCCGGGATCGCCGCACACAGGCCAATCAGAATCATCCAGCCAAAGTCAGCATGCATCTGGGAGGCCAGCAGCATTGGCGCGGGTCCGGGTAGCAGAAACGCTGCCGCTGCCGCCACGCCCGCAAACAGCGGAATCACCAGCTTCACGAGGTTAGTGCCGGTATGGCGCGCCATAGAGAACGCCACGCTAATCAGCAGCACCACGGCAACCTCAAAGAACAGCGGCAGCGCGCAGATCAGCCCCGCCAGACCTATCGCATAGTGCGCGCGGCTGTGGCCGAAGGATTTCAGCATCCTGACGGCAATCTGGTCGACCGCGCCCGTCTCGTGCAAAATCTTGCCAAACATGGCGCCCAGCGCGACCACAATCGCCAGGAAGCCCAGCGTGCCACCCATCCCTTTTTCCATCGTCGCGGCGATCTTGTCGAGCGGCATACCGGAAAAGAGACCTGCACCAATAGAAACCACCATCAAAGCAACAAAAGCATGCATACGTGCCTTCATCACTAAAAACAGCAGCAGCAATACGGAACCCACTGCTGTCAAAACTAGCGTTAATGTACTCAAAACTTACTGCCTTTTATTAATGACCTCGATGGTGCTGGCAACAACACCCTCCAGTGACTGATCGATATCAACCACTAAGACGTCTTTCTCATCTTCACCCGGCTCCTGCAGCGCTTCGAACTGCGTCACCAGCATCTGTGTTTTGAAGAAGTGACCTTTACGCGCCTTCAGGCGGCTTTCAATCACCTCGAAGTCACCTTTCAGGTAGATGAACGAGAGGTTCGGATTGCCGTCACGCAGCAGATCGCGGTAGGTTTTTTTCAGCGCGGAGCAGACGATCAGGGAAACTTTGTTGGTGCGCTGCATGGCGAACGCGGCGTCATTCAGCGCCTGCAACCACGGTTTGCGGTCGTCATCGTTCAGCGGCTCGCCGGAGGCCATTTTCATGATGTTGCTGCGCGGATGGAGGAAGTCGCCATCAAGAAACGCAGCATGGAGTTGATGCGCCACTTCGCTGGCTACGGCTGATTTCCCGCTACCGGAAACGCCCATCAGGACGTAAACGTGGTGATCATGATTAGTCGTGCTCAAAGGGTGTCCCTCAGTCAATTGTTACGGGTAACAGTTATCGGTAACATTGTCCTGCCGGGGCAAAAGAGAAGCAATATCCAAACGTGCGCGAAGTGAATAAGTGTGAGCTACTTCAAATTTGTCGATTCAAATAGATCCACCCGGTGACAAGGTGAAACCTAAATCTAACATTTTCGGCGTAACCGTCTCACCCCGAATGCGCGCCAGCAGGCGTTCTGCACCAATGCGCCCCATGCGTTCACGCGGCGTCAGAACGCTCGCCAGACGCGGCTCCATCACCTGGCCAATGTCGTGGCCGTGGAAACCGGCGATGGCCATATCGTCAGGGATCTTCAGCCCCAGACGCTGGCACTCAAACGCCGCGCCGACCGCAAGGTCATCGTTGGTACAGAAAATACCGTCCAGTTGCGGATACTCGCGTCGTGCCTGACGCATCAGCTCAATACCCGAGGTGTAGGAAGAGGACTGCTCCACCATCACGCTGTACGGGGTTAAGTTTGCGTCGAGCATCGCCTGCTCGTATCCCTTCTGTTTGATGATAGTACGTTCATCCAGACGCGCACCCAGATAGGCGATATGACGATGTCCGCGGGCGATGATTGCCGCTGTCATCTGCCGCGCCGCTTCGAAGTTATCAAAGCCGACGGCGATATCGAGGCACGGCGACTGGCTGTCCATGAGCTCCACCACCGGAATACCGGCGACTTCAATCATCTTCAGCGTGCGGGGAGTGTGAGTACGTTCGGTTAAAATCAGGCCGTCGATGTTCCAGGAAAGCATCGATTCAAGACGCTCCTCTTCCAGTTCCGGCTTGTACCCGTAGTGGGCGAGCATGGTCTGGTAACCAAAGGCGTCGGTGACGCTTTCAATGCCGCGCAGCACTTCGGCAAACACCTGGTTGGTTAAAGAAGGCAGGAGAACGCCCACCGCACGGCTGGTCGCATTGGAGAGGATATCGGGCGCACGGTTGGGGATATAACCCAGTTCATCAAGGGCAGCAGCAATCTTGCCACGCAATGCCACGGAAACCTGCTCCGGGTTACGTAAAAAACGGCTGACCGTCATTTTGGTCACACCGACGCGATCGGCGACATCCTGAAGTACGGGGCGTTTCTTTTTCATCGTCCTGAGAAATCTTGAAGAGAGAGATTTGCTCAGTTTATCACGGACAAAGCCCATCCTTCCCCTGTCAAAGGGAAGGATGGGTATTTATTTATGTTTTATTACACCGGCGGCAGGTCAAACAGCAGAATTTCACTTTCGCTGTCGGCATGCACGGAGAGCGCCTGCTCATCCCAGACTGCCAGACCATCGGCGGTTGTCGCTTTCGTACCGTTGATGGAGACTTCACCTTTCACCACCTGGATCCAGACGCGGCGGTTAGCGGCAATCTGATGTACAGACTGTTCATCTTTCGCCAGCGCCCAGCGGTACAATTCCATATCCTGATGTACTTTCAGGGAACCGTCGCGCGCATCCGGGGACAGTACCAGCTGTTTGCCCTGTTTCGCGTCGAAGCGGCGCTGCTCATAGCGCGGCGTGATGCCGGTCTCTTCTGGAATGATCCAGATTTGATACAAGTGCAATTTTTCCGTTTTGCTCGGGTTGTACTCGGAGTGACGTACCCCGGTACCCGCGCTCATAATCTGGAACTCGCCCGCCGGAACCTGCTCTTTGTTGCCCATGCTGTCCTGGTGCTCCACCGCGCCTTCCAGCACATAGGTGAGGATTTCCATGTCTTTGTGCGGATGGGTACCGAAGCCCTGGCCTGCATCGATGACGTCATCGTTAATCACGCGCAGTGCGGAGAAGCCCATAAAATTCGGGTCGTAGTAGTCGGCAAACGAGAATGAATGCCATGAGTCCAGCCAGCCATGATTCGCGTGACCACGTTCGTTTGCTTTGCGTAAGTAGATCATTGTTTTCATCCTCAGTTCGTTTCGATGGAGTAAGTGTGGACGCAAACGGTCTGGGATCATAGAGGGTGAAAATTGACTCCTCTGTTCAAAAATTATGAACAAGCGCAGAGGAGCCATTTTTGCTTATTTCGCGAGGGTTACCGTGGCTGGAGAAGCCTGTTCAAAGGCCCGTTCAAGGATTTCGAGGTTGGTCAGAACGTCAGATTCCTTGACGTAATTCGGCGTGCCGCGAGTCAGGGTCGCAAACAGTGCGTCATAGACGCGGCCATAGTCGCCGGTTTCTGGCGTAAGCTCTTCTCGGACCGTCACCCCCTCAGCGTTGACGTACTCCAGCACGCCCACGGAATCATCCGCCGCAAAGCCCGGTTCACCCGGCATGATGTTGGCCTTCAGGCTGGTCTCCTGCTGGTCGATACCGTATTTGATAAACGAACCTTTGGTGCCGTGAACGATAAATTTCGGGTAGTCGATTTTCACCAGATGACTGGTCTTAACGATAGCTTTGAGGTCGCCGTAGAACAGCTGCGCTTCAAAGGTGTCATCCGGGTTGGCTTTGTTACGCAGGCTGCGAATGTCGTACGCCACGTGGTCAGGGCGACCAAACAGGGAGATGATCTGATCCATAGTATGGACGCCGAGACCGTAGAAGGAACCGTCCTGCGGCAGGCCGGGTTGGGTTTCCGCCACCGGACGGTAGTAGTCGAAGTGGCTTTCGATTTCCACGATCTCGCCCAGCTTGCCGCTCTCAATCGCTTTTTTCGCCGTCAGGAAGCAGCTGTCAAAGCGTCGGTTCTGATATGGCGTGACGGTCAGGCCCTTGCTTTTTGCCAGCGCGAATAGCGCCTTCGCTTCGGCGATAGTCGGGGTGAAGGGCTTTTCTACCAGCACGTTTTTGCCCGCTTCGAGCGCGCGTTTCGCATAGTCAAAATGGCTGTCGGCATGGGTACAGACGACGACCAGGTTAACCTGCGGGTCGCCCAGCACCTCATCCAGATCGCTGGTGAAATGAATAGGGGAATACTGCGGGGATTGCTCTTCAGGCTTCGCGCGGCGACGGTAGATATGCGCCACATGCCAGCTGTCTTTACGGTTGAGGACATACGGAAGGTGATAGCGGGTGGTGCTTTTACCAAATCCAATAAATGCGCAATGTAGTGTCATGGCTCACTCCTTTTGGAAGGTTACTGAGTCTAACCATAACAAAAAAAAAGCCAGCTAAAAGCTGGCTAAAGTAATACTGGAAGCAATGTGAGCAATGTCGTGCTTTCAGGTTCCCGTAGCGGTCCTCCTGAATGCAAAGCAATAATAATCATTCTCATTCGCACTTGTCCAATACTTTTTGCAAAAAATAGCGGTTGACTCAAATTTTAAACTCATTGATGTTGGAAGGGACATTTAACTGACTGAGGAACAAGGAATGAGTGAGATAGTGATACGCCATGCGGAACCGAAAGATTATGACGCCATTCGTCAGATCCACGCCCAGCCGGAGGTGTACCACAACACACTACAGGTTCCTCATCCCTCTGAGCAGATGTGGCAAGAACGGCTAGCCGACCAGCCCGGCATCAAGCAGCTCGTCGCCTGCATAGACGGTCAAGTCGCCGGCCATCTGTGCATCGCCGTCGCGCAACGCCCGCGCCGCAGCCATGTGGCTGATTTTGGGATTTGTGTCGGCGCGCAGTGGCAAAACCGGGGCGTTGCCAGCGCGCTGATGCGCACCATGATTGATATGTGCGATAACTGGCTGCGCGTTGACCGCATTGAGCTGACGGTGTTTGTCGATAACGAACCGGCGATTGCGGTGTACAAAAAACACGGGTTCGAAATTGAAGGCACCGGCAAGCGCTATGCCCTGCGCAACGGTGAATATGTGGACGCGTATTATATGGCGAGAATGAAGTGACTTACTTCCCCCTCACCCTGACCCTCTCCCCTATGGGGAGAGGGCTGGGGTGAGGGGTAAAAATCAATACCCCGCCGTTAAATCATCCACCGAACGTGGGTCTGACGCGCCAAACAGCGCCCCGTCTGGACCCACCATAATGCTCTGGGTACTGCCCATCGCCTCTTTCACCGCCACCTTCTGTCCGCGCTGCTCCAGCAGTTTAAGGGTGTCCGGGCTAAAGCCCTTCTCGACGCGCAGTTCATCCGGCAGCCACTGGTGATGGAAACGTGGCGCATTGGTCGCTTCCGCGACGTTCATCCCAAAGTCGATACTGTTCACCACCATCTGCAGCACGGTGGTGATAATCCGGCTGCCGCCCGGACTGCCCGTCACCAGCCAGGTCTTACCGTCTTTCACCACGATAGTGGGCGACATGGACGACAGCGGGCGTTTCTTCGGCCCTACCGCGTTTGCATCGCCGCCGACCAGCCCGTAGACGTTCGGCACGCCCGGCTTGGCGGAGAAGTCGTCCATCTCGTTGTTGAGCAGAATGCCGCTGTTGCCCGCCACAATCCCGGTACCAAACGTGGTGTTGAGCGTATAGGTCACCGCGACCGCGTTACCGTCTTTATCCACCACCGAGAAGTGGGTGGTCTGGTTGCTCTCGTACGGCGCCAGCTTGCCGGGGCGGATCTCGCTCGACGGCTTCGCCTTATTGATATCAATCTGATCGGCAATGGATTTGGCATACGCCTTGTTGGTCAGCGCCTGCCACGGCACCTTCACGAAGTCCGGATCGCCGAGGTACTCCGACCGGTCAGCGTAGGCGCGTTTCTCCGCTTCCGCCATTATCTGCATGGCATCCGCACTGCCGAAGCCGAACTTGTGCATATCGAAGTTTTCGAGAATGTTGAGGATCTGCACAATGTGAATGCCCCCGGAAGACGGCGGTGGCATGGAGAAAACTTCGTAGCCGCGATAGGTTCCGCTAATCGGCTCGCGCTCTACGGCTTTGTACTCCGCCAGATCCGCTTTGGTGATGAGCCCGCCGTTCTTTTGCATCTCTTGCGCAATCTGGTCGGCAATCGCCCCTTTGTAGAACGCGTCCGGACCGTGCTCCGCAATCAGCTCCAGGCTTTTGGCAAGGTTCTTCTGCACCAGCTTATCGCCCTTCTTCAGCGGTTCGCCGTCTTTCCAGAAGATAGCCTTACTGTTTTCGTGATGGGGAATGACTTCGCTGCCGTAGGTTTTGAGGTCATCGGCCAGGGCGTCATTCACGATAAAGCCTTCCCGCGCCAGCTTTATTGCAGGCTGCACCACTTTATTCAGCGGCATCGTGCCGTATTTTTCCAGCGCCAGCGAGAAGCCCGCAACGGTGCCCGGCGTGCCGGAGGCGAGATGTGACGTCAGGGATTTTTTACTGTCGGGGTTACCCTGATCGTCGAGGAACATATCGCGGGAAGCCTGAGCAGGCGCCATCTCGCGGAAGTCGATGGCGGTGGTTTTCCCGTCTTTGGTGCGCAGCATCATAAAGCCGCCACCGCCCAGGTTCCCTGCCTGCGGATGCGTCACCGCCAGCGCGTAGCCGACCGCCACCGCGGCATCCACCGCATTACCGCCCTGCTTAAGAATATCGACGCCCACTTTCGTTGCCAGCGCATCCACAGAGGCCACCATGCCATGCGTTGCCCGCACAGGATGAAAGACATCTTCCTCCACGCCGTAAGAGACCGGAGGCGCCGCTGGCGGGTTGGCCGCCACGCTAAATGTGCCGCCTGCCATCAGCGCAGCGATGGCGACCCAGCGCAAAAACGTTGGTTTCATCATTATTGTTCTCCAGGTGAAGGGATCCATATTCCCCGCTTAAGCCTGGTTCACAACTCCTAAAAAATCATCGTCATGGTGAAATCGGGGTAAACTTAAGAGAGACCTCAAGAGGAGGAAATGACAATGAAACGCTTGATGATTCTTACGGCGCTGATCCCGTTTGCCGCGCTCGCACAGCCACTTAATACGATGAATAACCCGAACCAGCAGGGTTACGTTATCCCGAGCCAGCAGCGTATGCAGACCGAGATGATGAGCCAGCAACAACAGCAAAAAGGGATGCTGAACCAGCAGCTAAGAACCCAGACTCAGCTGCAGCAGCAGAGTCTGCAAAATCAGATGAACGCCAACACCCAGCGTGTGCAGCAGGGCCAGGTCCGCGAGCAGCCGCTGCCCAATAAAAACGGCGGGATGTTAGGTGGCATGACGTCGTCAGGCAGCGGGCAGCAGCATATGCTGCCGCCGCAGTCGAATGGCAGTATGCTTAATCCGCAGAACTAAAGTCCGGACCGATCAGGTCAATTGCATCGGTACAGATGCAGTCCACGCCCCAGCGCAGCAGCTCAGCCGCACGCTGGGGTTTGTTGACGGTGTAGACCAGAATATGCAGCCCTTCCGCTTTCAACATCTTCACCCGCGCCTCATCCAGCAGCTTGTGGTTAAGGTGAATAGACACGCAGCCTAAACGCGTCGTCAGCTCGCGCCAGTCTTCACGCCACTCGTCCAGCAATAGCCCGCGCGGCAGCGCCGGTACGGCAGCCTGTGCGGCTTCCAGCGCGTCGATGTCAAACGAGGAGAGCAGCGGTGGCGTCATCCCTTCCCACAGCTCGCGCGCGGCAAGGGCAATCACTTTGCCCGTCAGCGGCCCGGTGCCGGTGGTCGGTTTAATTTCGATATTGGCCATCATGCCGTGCTGACGGCAGCGGTCGGCCACTTCCGCCAGCAGCGGCAGCGGCTCGCCCTTGAATTCGCCGCTGTACCAGCTTCCGGCGTCCACTTTCAGCAGATCGCGCCACGGCAGTTCACCCGCCACGCCCCAGCCGTTGCTGGTGCGCTCAAGGTTATCGTCGTGCAGCAGGAAAATTTCGCCGTCTTTTGACAGCTTAGCGTCGAACTCGATCATCGTGTGGCCGTAGCGCGCGCCAACATCAATTGCCGCCAGGGTGTTCTCCGGCGCCAGTTTACCGCCGCCCCGGTGGGCGACGATGTGGGGATAAGGCCAGTTGCTCATACTCGTTGTCCTGTTTCACCGTCAAATAAGTGCAGGTGATTTTCCGGCAGATGCAGCCACAGCGTGCTGCCCGCTTTCGGGCGCTCCTGATGCGCAAGACGCACCACCATTTTTTGCTCGCCCCAGCGCCCGTGCGCGAGGTTATCCGCGCCCAGCATCTCCAGCGTGTCCATCACCAGCGGCACGCCGCCGTCCGCCTGTGAGGTTAAACCGATATGTTCCGGGCGGATACCGAGCGTCATCTTACGCCCGGCGTAGCCACGATAGTACCAGTTGATCGGCAATGCCATCCCGCTTTCCAGTTCAAAGTGCGTGCCCGAGTTGCTGATGCGGCCTTCAAGCAGGTTCATCGCCGGGCTGCCGATAAAACTCGCCACAAAGCGGGTAGCGGGCTTCTCATATACCTCCACCGGAGTACCAATCTGCTCGGCGATGCCTTTGTTCATCACCATCACCCGCTGGGCCAGCGTCATGGCTTCGACCTGATCGTGGGTAACGTACAGGGAGGTGGTTTTCAGACGACGATGCAGCTGCTGCAGCTCAAGACGCATCTGCACACGCAGCTTGGCGTCAAGGTTAGAGAGGGGTTCATCGAACAGGAACACCGCTGGATCGCGCACAATAGCGCGCCCCATCGCCACGCGCTGGCGCTGGCCGCCGGAGAGCTCGCGCGGACGGCGCTTCAGCAGGCCATCCAGCTCCAGAATACGCGCCGCCTCTTTCACGCGCTCCGCAATATGACCTTTGCCCATGCCGCGGATTTTCAGCCCCCAGGCCATGTTCTCTTCCACGCTCATGTGCGGGTACAGCGCATAGTTCTGGAACACCATCGCGATACCGCGGTCTTTCGGCTCCATCTCGGTCACGCGCTGGCGGTCAATCCAGATATCGCCAGAGGTCACGCGCTCCAGCCCCGCCACCATGCGCAGCAGGGTGGATTTGCCGCAGCCGGACGGGCCAACCATGACGATGAATTCCCCGTCCGCCACGTCGAGCGTGAGCGGCTGGATCACCTGGGTTTTGCCATCCCAGCTTTTGGTTACTGCCTGAAGTTTTAAACCTGCCATCTTATTTCTCGCTATCGACCAGGCCGCGGACAAACGCGCGCTGCATGGCTAAAACAATGACTACGGGTGGGATAAGGGTGAGCAGCATCGCCGCCATCACCTGGTTCCAGAGGGTGGTGCCTTCGCCGGTGGCAATCATGCCTTTGATGCCCGCCACGGCAGTGCCGAGGTTGACGTCCTGAATAATCAGCAGCGGCCACAGGTACTGGTTCCAGCCGTAGATAAAGGTGATCACAAACAGCGCCGCAAGGTTGGTTTTCGACAGCGGCAGCACGATGTCGCGGAAGAAGCGCATTGGTGAGGCGCCATCGATCCGCGCGGCTTCAATCAGCTCGTCCGGCAGGGTCATAAAGAACTGGCGGAACAGGAAGGTGGCCGTCGCCGAGGCCATCAGCGGCAGGGTTAAGCCCGCATAGCTGTCCAGCATCTTGAGGTTGGCGATCACTTCCACCGTCGGGAAGATACGTACCTCCACCGGCAGCATCAGGGTGATGAAAATCATCCAAAAGAACAGGTTACGCAGCGGGAAGCGGAACCAGACGATGGCGAACGCCGAGAGCATCGATACCGTGATTTTTCCGACCGTAATGCCAAACGCCATGATGAAGCTGTTGAGCATCATCAGCCAGAACGGCGCGCTGTTGGCCCCCACGCCCTGGGTCCAGATGGTTTTCATGTTCTCGAGCAAATGCGTGCCTGGGATCAGCGTCATCGGCGTGTCGAACACCGCTTTGGTGTCCAGCGTGGCGGCGACAAACGCCACGTACAGCGGGAACAGGATGACGATGATCCCTAAAATCAGCATGGTGTGGCTGAAAATCGTCAGCCCGCGACGGTTCTCAATCATTGGTAGCGCACCTTACTTTCAACATAGCGGAACTGCACCACCGTAAGGATGATGACGAGGAACATCAGCACGACGGACTGCGCGGCGGAGGCTGAGAGATCCAGCCCGGCGAAGCCTTCGCGGTAGATCTTATAAATCAGCGTGGTGGTCGCCTGCACCGGGCCGCCGGCGGTGGCGGCGTCGATCACCGGGAAGGTGTCGAAAAAGGCGTACACGAGGTTCACCACCAGCAGGAAAAAACTCACCGGGGCGATCAGCGGCAGTGACAGCCGGAAGAAGCGACGAATCGGCCCTGCGCCGTCAATCGCCGCAGCTTCCACCAGCGAACGGGGAATAGACTGCAGCGCGGCAAAGAAGAACAGGAAGTTGTAGCTGATCTGCTTCCACACCGAGGCAAACACCACCAGGAACATGGCCTGGCCGCTGTTCTGGGCGTGGTTCCAGTCGTAGCCAAACTCTGCCAGGAAATGGGTAATTAGCCCGCGACCGGGGTTAAACAGGAAGATCCACAGCACGGCGGCGACGGCAGGCGCCACGGCGTACGGCAGCAGCATCAGGGTCTGATACAGACGGCTGCCGCGCACGACATAATCTACCAGCGCGGCGAAGAACAACGAGGCGACAAGCCCGCTGACGGTGACCAGCGCGCTGAACTTCATCGTCGTCCAGAAGGAATCCAGGTAGTAGCTGTCATGGAACAGCGCGGTAAAGTTGTCCAGGCCAACAAACTGGCTGGAGAGTCCGAACGGATCAACGCTTTGTACCGAGTACCACAGCGCTTCGCCCGCAGGCCAGATAAAGAAGATAACGGTGATGACCAGCTGCGGCGCGACCAGAAGATAGGGCAGCCAGCGGGAACGAAACACCGGACGGGATGAGGACATTGAGATTGGGTTCCTGAACAATGCCGGGTGGCGGCTACGCCTTACCCGGCCTACAAAATAGCCCCCTCACCCCGGCCCTCTCCCCATAGGGGCGAGGGAGAAAAGACGGCTCCGTGCAGTCCCCTCTCCCCTTTGGGGAGAGGGTTAGGGTGAGGGGGATTAGTTTTAATTACGATTTGGTCGACTGCTCAAAGCGGCGCAGCAGCTGATTCCCGCGCTCTACCGCGGAATCCAGCGCCTGCTGTGGCGTTTTCTTCCCGGTCCACACGCTTTCCAGCTCTTCATCCACGATGGTGCGGATCTGCGGCATATTGCCCAGGCGCAGGCCTTTGGTGAACGGCAACGGCGGCTTGTTCAGCATCTGGCGCGTCGCGATATCTGCGCCCGGGTTCTTGCTGTAGAAGCCCTGCTCGCGGGTCAGGTCATAGGCCGCTTTAGTGATCGGCAGATAGCCGGTCTTCTGGTGCCATTCGGCGGCGTTTTCCGGCTTCGCCAGGAAGTCGAGGAACTCGGCCACCCCTTTGTAGGTGCCCTTGTCTTTACCCTGCAACACCCACAGGCTTGCCCCGCCGATGATGGCGTTCTGCGGCGCGCCTTTCACGTCAGCGTCGTACGGCATCATGCCCACGCCGTAGTTGAATTTGGCGTAGTGGCGGATATCCGCCAGCGAGCCGGAAGAGGCGGTGGTAATGGCGCAGTCACCGTTGTAGAACTTCTCGGTGGATTCATCTTTACGCCCGAAGTAGCTGAAGTCGCCCTTCTTGTTGAGTTCTTCAAGCAGCGCGATGTGCTTCACCTGCTCTGGCTTGTTGAATTCCAGTACCGCATCGGTGCCGTCGAAGCCGTTATTTTTGGTGGCAACCGGCAGGCCGTGCCAGGCGCTGAAGTTTTCAATCTGGATCCAGCCCTGCCAGCCGCTGGCGTAGCCGCACTTCATCCCTGCCGCTTTCAGCTTCGCGGTATATTCAGCCAGGTCCTGCCAGGTTTTTGGCGGCTGCTCCGGGTCTAAACCGGCTTTTTTGAAGGCATCTTTGTTGTAGTAGAGCACAGGCGTTGAGCTGTTAAACGGCTGAGACAGCAGATGGCCGCTTTTGGAATCCGTGTAGTATCCCGCCACGGTTGGCACGAACCGGGATTCGTCGAAGTTGATACCCGCTTCTTTGAACACTTCATAGACCGGCTTGATGGCTTTCGAGGCCATCATGGTCGCGGTACCCACTTCATAAACCTGTAACAACGCAGGGGCGTTACCGGTACGGAAGGCGGCAATGCCGGCGCTCAGGCTCTGCTCGTAGTTCCCTTTGTACACCGGCACAATTTTGTAATCCGGATGGGTGTCGTTGAAACGCTGCGCCAGGGAGTCAACTTCTTTACCCAACTCCCCTTCCATGGAATGCCAGAACGGAATGGTCGTCACAGCCATTGCGTTCGTCGCAAAAGCCAGACCCAGTGCCAGACCCAAAGCTGTGTGTCGTAACGATGTCATTGTCATCTCTCTTATTGTGCCGGATGCGCGATATCACGCGTTTTATGCTCGCGAGGTAACATGACATGCTCGAATGACAGAAAAATAACTGTTTGTTTACAGATAAGTGACAACAAAAGGTCAGCGGGATGATGGTTGTGTGAAGGGGGTTGGGTGCGTGGTTGG
>NZ_RXRN01000031.1:0-51146 GCF_003986875.1 Enterobacter sp. WCHEn090032 | reverse complement strand
GCCGGAAGGGCGCTTTGAGGCGCGCTATCGCTACGACGCGCTGAGCCGCCGCACGCGCAAAATCGTCACCCCGACGCACGGCACCACCGACACCCGCTTCCTGTGGCAGGGCTACCGCCTGCTGCAGGAGCAGCATGAGCAGCAGGAGAGCGGGCTGTGCAGCACGTATGTATACGACCCGAATGAAGCCTGGAGCCCGCTGGCCCGGGTGGATCACCTTCGTGACCAGAGCAGCGGTGAGATTTACTGGTTCAACACCGACCTGAACGGCGCGCCGCTGGAAGTGACCGACGAGCGTGGTGCGGTACGCTGGAGCGGCCAGTACGGCAGCTTTGGCGAGGTACGCCACCAGAGCGAAGGGTTCTCACGGCTTGTGAATCGCACGGCAATGGCACACCAGCCGCTTCGCTATGCCGGGCAGTACGCTGACGGGGAAACGGGGCTGCACTATAACCTGTTCCGCTACTACGACCCGCAGGTCGGGCGGTTTATTGTGCAGGATCCGATTGGGCTGAATGGCGGGTGGAACCTTTATCAGTATGCGCCGAATCCGCTTATTTGGATTGACCCATTGGGCCTAGATGTCATTCGATTAAGGCACTATACAAGTAATCAAGGGTTTACTGGAATAAAAAACAGTATGGTAATCAAGGCTGCAGATCAGAATGCTGTTTTTGCTACAAGAGCCAAAGGTAAGCCTTTAAGCATGGCTGTTGCAGCAGAAAAATTTAATATAAAACAAAATCACGCTAGAAATTATATCGACTTAGATATTGATGAAAGTCGTGTAGAATTCAGGAAAAATGATTTAGGTATCTAAGAATATAAAATTAAAGGTGATGTTATACTAGATAAAAGGACCACTAAGTTTAATAAGGGATGCTGAAATTATGAATAAAGACACACAAAATATAGATGAATTAAAAGAGATCCTGACCTCTATGGAGGAAATTGTTATCGTAATAGATAAGATCGGATCTGGGTTTATTGAAGAAAATAGAACAGCATCAGCCCTTTTGCTTTTTTTTAATCAATGCAATGTTTTAGACAAATTATCTAAAACTAGAAAGTATCTTTATCGGGAGCTAGAGTCAAAAATATCTGCAGAGGAATTTGATGAATGGATAGAAAACGATTTATCTTTATGGAAGCCTCCTTATGATAAAAGTGAAGGAGAGATATTAGAGATGTTGAAAAACAGTAAAAATTAACCTAGTGATGGATATTTAAATTTTTCACTGGGTGGTTATTGCGATTGATTTTGAAATGAATAATATTTAATTCATTGATTAATAAATATCAGGAGGATATTCAGCTCTCCTGACTTCTTAATATTTAATACATGTTCTATCCAATAATTCAGTATGTCCATTATTCCGCAACTACGACCCACAGGTCGGGCGGTTTATTATGCAGGATCCGATTGGGCTGAATGGCGGGTGGAACCTTTATCAGTATGCGCCGAATCCGTTAAACTATATCGATCCTCTTGGCTTAACTGCGACTGTTGGTCGCTGGATGGGACCATCGCAATATTAACAGATGCCTAATACAGGAAAGTAATACAAAGCTCAACAGGAACTACTCATGTTGCCTGCCCAGCTAATATAGATGCTTTTGGTAAGCAGGCCAAGAATTGTGCGATATATGTTGAATTTGATGTACCGGAAAAAACATTTGTACCAACCAATGAAGGGTGGGCAAAAATAGTAGGGCCAGATTCTATTCAAGGGCGATTAGCTAAACGCAAAGGCTTGGAAGTTCCTGAAATGCCAACAGCACAAAATATCACTATTAAAGGTGGGAAGATTAATGGGAAAGTTAGGAAAAGATGCTAAATAAATTTGAGAAATGGGTATTTCAGCATGGTGATTATATGCTTGCTCATAATAAAATGAATTATCCAATAGTGTAGTGGTAGATTTCGAAAACGAAAACTATATAGCAAGATTTACGGTTTGGGATGATTTTAGCTGTATGTCAGAAGTAATGGATGTAAATGCAGGTTCGTACAAACTAAATAAGCGAAATGAATTTTCAACATTTGATGAGCTTCTGGATATATTTGACATTTTTCGAATGAATATACAATAGATTATTGGTCCGATAAGAAATATAACTCTCTTCAGAGCAGTATGATGATAAAACGGGGCTGCACTATAACCTGTTCCGCTACTACGACCCGCAGGTCGGGCGGTTTATTGTGCAGGATCCTATTGGGTTGAATGGCGGCTGGAACCTTTATCAGTATGCGCCGAATCCGTTGGGGTGGATTGAGCCGCTGGGATTATGCAAGACAGAATTAATGCTGGTGGAAAAAATCCTAATCCTCCAGGGCAGGGGTACCACAATGAGACTTATGCTCCTAAGCCAGTTAAACCAGAGGATGCCCTTAATCGTTGGGATGATTTCCCTGGCCCCGGCCCCATACAAATATCCATACAAGAACTGGATTACCAGACCCAGACCGAATCGTATCAGCTGACGGTAAGAGAAGTATCCGTTATGGTAACCATGAAATGAATAGTAAACCAACTAAACATCATTACCATGAAGAAACGTGGACATTAGACCCTGCAAATAATGTCATGAATGTTGATAATCTTGTTGTGAGAGTACCGATACTAAAATGACAAACATAACAGTAGTAAAATTTGATGGAAATAAAGTAGAGTTCACCTCACCTTTAGGCAATGGAGTGGCTGTATGGTGTGATGAACCACCGGAAGTAAGTAGTAGTTATAATGTCGAATTTGATGTAGATGACATTTTTAAATGGGGCTTGAATATTAATGATGTTTGTCAGGAGACATCTGAAATCAAGGTGGATGGTGATGGAATGTTATTTGTTTCTCAGGTCATCTCTTATGAGAGTGACGGGGTTTTAACTGTTTCATTAGGTGGTCAGATCATTTTTTTAGATGTTGAGTACTACCCAGGTGGTAGTAAATTTGTTTCGTTTTCAACAGCCATAAAAAATATCTCATTGTATCCTTTTGAAGTGTAGATTGAAACTGAGAAGAACTTACCTGGACCACTACTAAGACCTACAGGTTGGGCAGTTAATTGTGCAGGATCCGCTTGGGTTGAATGCAGGGTGGAATCTTTTTCAGTATGCACTGAATCCGCTGGGGGGGTGCTCCGTGGGGGCTATGTAATGGTAATATTGTCATAAGAGCGGTGACGCCTGGAAACCCGAGAGTATGTGAGCGGATAAAAAACAATAAGTACAACAGCTTAGCATAAAATAACACCGGCCTAATATATTGCAGGTGCTCCGCATTCGCGTGACTCTTGGATTTCCTCCACCAGAAGCCAGGCATCAGCAGAGAATTTACAAACACCGTTTACTCGAAATGCTGCTGCGGCGCATCAGGAAGTATTGATTTTTGGTGAGGTTCCTCACGAAGCCATAATATTTAAATAGGTGATTTATGTTATGTGATGTAAAGAAAAAAATAATTGACAATGGCTTTGTTAATAATGTCAGAATTAATATGGTTTTCAATGATGAACAATATAATGACTTGGTTTCTAGTTTAAAGGAGGTTGCTAACTTATTGAAAAATAATGAGTCCATAGATAAAGAATTAGCTTTGTATTTATATACAATACCTCAAATGATAAGAAATGCGTATGCGAGTTTTGAAAAAGTGGAAAATAAACCAGATTTGGTTTTTAAATTAGAAGATGCATGGGTAGAGTTAGACTCGCTAGTAATAAACTGTTTAAGCTAAAAAGAATGAAGGTCGGGTGAGAGATTCGTCCGGCTTTGATATGATATAATCCTTTCTTGAACCACAAACAAAGATATAATTAATAATCTATCCTCTACTACGAGCCGCAGATTGTGTGGTTTATTGAGCAGGATCCGATTGGGCTAACGGAAAGGTGATTCTTTATCAGTATGTGCCGAATCCGTCGGGGTGAATTGATCCGTTAGGATTAACAAATTTAAATAGCGTTCAATAGCAAATTGATACTGTTCTTCGTGAGCGTTTACCAGCAATACAAGTGATTGACCCTAATGCAACTATTGATTACTGAGGAAGTATAGCAAGCGGCATAAGTAAAGCACACGATCCTAATATATCAAGACCTATAAACTTCAACAATTTTGATGTGGATTATTTTATTCAATCGGATTATTCAGCTAATGAACCTGTATTTACTAACAGACGCCGTGATGCATCGAAAATTGTAGGAGTGAGCGAAATAGAAGCGTCTATAAATAGTAAATTACGTTCTACCCTACTTGGTTTAAGAGAAGAACCTTTCGGTTTCAGAATTTTTAAGAGCCATGAGTTAAGCGACATGGCAAGGCGTGGTGATGTTCAGCGCTAAGTCGGCTGTAAGTAGGAGAAAATGAGTATACATAAACGATGGTTAAGCTATGTATTGCTTGAAAATATATCATTTAAAGAGCTGCTTACAAATTTAGAGCAGGTGTTTGAACGAACACTAGTTTGCGAGGATGATGAGGGGCGTTATATTGCTAAAGCTGAATGTGATGGTTTTACTGTAACGCTTATAGATAAAGAAGATAGGCTAAGCGAATTTTTATGCGATGAAAACTATAGTCTTGAAATAACGATAAAATCTGATGACTATTTTAATTCCAATTTTGAAAATTTCATAAAGGAAACTTTAAGGAATGGTAATATAAAATGGGGAAGATCAGTTTGGGCTCCTGATAAATTACCTCTATAAGTAAACTGTTTTAAATGATCTTAAAATCCAGTTAATTAAATAGAGTTTAACTGGTTTTTTAATTTAATCCTCTTGGGGGGGTAAATATGTCAAAAAATAAACTGATTACAATATTAGCAACACCTGTAGCCCCTTCGGATTCGGGGAACGGAATGAAATGGCCACTGATTGAGGATGGTTTAACTTTCCCCTCTGATTATATTGAATTTATAAATGAGTATGGTTCAGGTCGTATTGCGGACTTTATTGTTATTTTTAACCCATTTAGTAAAAATGAAAATGTCAATTTTTTTAAACAGTATAAATTTATTTTGGAAGACCTTAATTATCTGATTGAGTCAGATAAAGATTATTATAATTATCAAATGTATCCCAAGGATAATGGGTTGATTCCGTTAGGAGTTACCGATAATGGTGATTATCTATTCTGGTCCGTAAATTCTAAAGATAATAGTGAGTTATGGACTGTTGCTATTATTGCAGCAAGATTACCAGAAGTTGAGTATTTTGATGTCGGATTAACTGATTTTCTTGAGGGATTATTAAAAAATAAAATTAGATGTAAATCATTCCCTGATGATTTCCCTCCACCTGTTATCAAGTTCGAAAGCATTTGAAATAAGAAGTTGGGATAGTTTTCCCGACTTTATTACTACAATAAATTATGTATGTAAAAATTAATTGTAGTTTTTTTAAGGTGGATTATCTAACATCAAGGAGTTATATACTAAGGATAGCTTATGCCTATTTCATGCGGTAAACCCAAAACAAAAGATGAACTTAGAAATTTGGAGGGAAAATTTAAAGTCGGTTTGCCAGAAGATTATAAAGAATTCCTCAGGTTGAAAAATGGTTTTGTTGTAAAACCTCCAGATTTTTGTGAGCTGGAGTACGAAGGTGTAGATGAAGGGGTTATCGCTTTTTATGCCCTTTTTGGAATAAATATGAAAAATCCTAATCACGACATTTTTCGCCAAAATGAGTGTTTTTTAAATGAACTTGATTTTATTGATGATAAATTAATCATTGGCGGTGATCCTGGAGGTAACTTTTATCTTATATTAAATGGAAGTAAAAACCAGGGTGTGTATTATTGGGATAGAACTCATCTACATGCAGAGGATGATATCCAAAAGTTTGACATCGCTGAGAAAAATGAGTGCGGCAATATCTTTAAAATTAGTAATAGCTTTACTGAATTTTACGAGAGAATTTGTGAGTCTTCCCTTGATGCAGGAGTGAAAGTAAATGTTGATCTATGATTTTTATTTTAAAAATCATAGAATTCATAATGAAAGAGGTTTCGATGTCAGTGAATATGGGATTTTATGAAGATGATGAAGGTATTTCAGTCGATTTAGTATTATCAGTGTTTGGTCATTTTCTCGTCCAGTGCGTAAATCTTGAATCTGATTCGGTCGATGAAAAAATGAAAAAAGACATCGATTTTCTTATTAAGAAACAGAAAAATTTTTCCGAGAAAATCGCAACTGAAACCCAGGCATATAGTAAGCGTATATATGGTACGGATGCAAAAGACTTGATTTTGCTGAAAGTTTATCTTTCTCCAGATGAAGACAATGAATTTGGGTTCATGTTCTCGACCGATTTAGATGAGGAACATGGGATTGGCATTAAATTTAAAGGACTTGCAGTGAAGAAAATTGGTAGTGGCGAAACAGCATTTTTATAGAATTTAATTATGTCTATCCGATCGGGCAGACCCATTCCTGTGGCAGGGCTACCGCCTGCTGCAGGAGCAGCAGGAGCAGCAGGAGCAGAAGGAGAGCGGGCTGTGCAGCACGTATGTATACGACCCGAATGAAGCCTGCAGCCCGCTGGCGCGGGTGGATCATCTTCGTGACCAGAGCAGCGGTGAGATTTACTGGGTCAACACCGATCTGAACGGCGCGCCGCTGGAAGTGACCGACGAGCGTGGCGCGGTGCGCTGGAGCGGTCAGTACGGCAGCTTTGGCGAGGTACGCCACCAGAGCGAAGGGTTCTCACAGCTTGTGAATCGCTCGGCGATGGCACACCAGTCGCTTCGCTATGCCGGGCAGTACGCTGACGGTGAAACGGGGCTGCACTATAACCTGTTCCGCTACTACGACCCGCAGGTCGGGCGGTTTATTGTGCGGGATCCGATTGGGTTGAATGGCGGTTTTAATTCATATTCATACGTTCCTAATCCACTTACCTGGATAGATCCATTAGGGTTAATGCCATGGGCATGGAACCCAAATGGAATGGGACACCATTTAATCCCACGAAACAAGGCCAACAGCATTTGGCTAACCGATCCTGGTACTATGAAAAATACGCCAACGTTTTTCCCGGATCCTTATAGTGCTGGAATGCATGAAGAACTACATAGAGCTATTAAAAACGATATTGGAAAAATTCAGGGGCCGTGGCAGGGGGCCGCGGAAGATTTATTCAATGCGTCTAGCCGTAATTTAGATTCCGTTTCACATATAAGAGGCGATTTAAAGATTGCTTCGACGGGTGATATCTTAGCCAGAAATGTCACTCCTAAAGAAGCACATTCAAAACTGTTGGAGTGGTTCAATAATAAACAAACAGGTAAGGCATCAGGAGGCAGATGTGGTTAAAACAATTGACACTGATCTGGATTTTAACGGGATAATAATTTTCGATTATCCAGGAATACTGGCCCCATTTGGTGGGAAGATAGATGATGGAGAAAACATTCTCGAGGAGTTCACTACCACAGACAAAGGGGAGCTTGTGCTTAATGAAGGTATTGCCTTACCTATTATGGGCCTTGATGATGGTGGCTATGTTGTTAGGTTCTTTTTAAATGAATTCCCCGACAATGAAGACAGAGAGGTTATATTCACGGATAAATATTTCTATCTTAATGTAACTGGTGATTTATATTTTGCTGATATGGCAGTATTTTGGGAGTGGGAAGATTATACTGGTTGGGTTAACGCTGATGTTCCTAAAGGAATATATAAAGTGAGCCTTGAAGGTGTTCATTTATTAAAGGGGGAAGAGACTATCTATTGCTATGATTTGATTTTTGAAAAAACGAATCAACTTGGTACAAGAGATGTTGAACCACGCTCAGACTCCAGGCTTTATTAAATCTATTAGCTGGCAAAAAAAATAAACTTTTCCGGCCTTTATTAGTTTATTTTTTAATCATACCTAAAGAGACGTGCATTTTAGTTAATCATAAATGTGACTTAAAGATGCGAAGAATTTGTTCGCAGAAATGGTTATGCGAATTAGGAAAGAGAGAATGTACTTTTTATGGGAGTGAGTTTAAGAAATGATTAAATGTAATCTAATTTCTAAAATAAGTATCTTTTCTGATGGTAATGTCATTGGGCGGATAGGTGGAAATATTCCTGAATTCTTTTTAGATAAACTAGATGATATTCAAGGTTATAAGTTTTATTTGACAGTTCAGAATCCTGATGATGGACATGAGTATATTACGATAGTTATTCCGGAAAGATATGACGATATGATTGATAACAATATCTACCCTAATTGTTCGGTAAAAGTTTTCACGCATACTTTTTCTTATGAAAGCAATAATGATGCATTTACGATAAAACACATTAATAAGGCAGGTATTGTTGGGTATGATAAAGTTGAAAGTGAAGAGTTTGATTTTATCACTAAAACCGAAGAAGCAAGGTTAATACAATCTGAAGATTATTATTTAGATGCTTTACAAAAGGATGGTTATCAATTTTTCATGCAGATAGATGAAGACTATTATCCAGATGCATTGCTTGATGGTGATTACATCTTTGGTTACGGTGCTTTGTATTTGTATAAAAAAATATCCGGCGGAAATACTATAGCTGGTTTTTGGCAGTACTCGTAAAGATAACTGATTAATAAAATCTGGATTAATATTAATTATTCCGGCTTTTATAATACAGATGATGTTTTTATGAAGAATGTTTTTTTTGATTTTTTACTTACGTCTATAAAATTCCTCTAAATAATAATGGTGTTAATACCAGGCATCAGGGGAAGAAATTTTATATAATTTAAAAATGATTACGCACCCGTGTTTTAAATACTAACTACGCAAAAATGTTAGTATTTAAAGCTACATAGTTTCAAATGGTTAAGAATTTAATTCGATATGCACAACAGAGTATCGTTGATATGAATATAAAGGCAATAGAAACAAAGTATGGTTTGATTTACGGTCGTGATGCTTTGATAGTATCTGGCACCGAGCTAAAACTTTACCCCTTTAATTTTTTGGTGAAAGCTTCTTTAAGTTTATCTTCTTGTAAGCCAGGTATAAAAGATGCTCCTGATGTTCGTATTGAGTTTTTATTCAGTAACATCGAAATGATGTCTGTGTATAAAATAGATGATTATCCTTATGATGGGAATTTACAGTCGAGCTTTGATTTAATCGAAACTGAAAGGGAAGATGATCTGCAACGAGTAGTTCTATGCACATACGACCACGTTTTCGATATTATTGGAAGATGTGAGATTAATTATCTTTAAATAAAATTGCGGGGTGTATCGTACTCACCCCGGTTAGTAAAATGAGTATAAAAGCTATACAGCTAGAATTAAAAAAATTAATATAGCATTCATAAATATGTTTTGAAATAGAGGGCGTTAAATATGTATTGGTTAAGAATTGCTTGTGATTATCCCAATAATTACTGGTTTGAATACCAGCACCCTGACATATCTGGAAGTGCTTTTTCTCAATGTAAATCAATTGAAACTTACGAGGGGCATTTTTTTACATTAAAATCAAAGGTGAGTGAGAATGCACTGCTTGCATATGATTTTTATTATAGTGATGGGCCTATATTCATATCCCCCAGACTAGCATCGCTAATTTCTTGTCACGATGTTTTTCGGACTGATGTTCAACTTATTGATGCAACTGTATCTGTAAATGAAGACAAACAGCAAGGGTATAAAATAATTAATCTACTAAGAGAGGTTTCATGCATCGATATGGAAGCTTCGGAAAGTCAACCTATATTAAGTTATTTGCCTAATGGTCCAAGGAAGTTTAGTAAAATAGTCTTCAAAGAAAATGTTATTGAAAATTTTAGTATGGCAAGATGTAGTGAGTATAAAGCTTGCATAATTATTTCAAATGAATTTAAAGAGTTACTTTCTAAGAATAACATGAAAGGAATAGAGTTTGTTGACCCCTCTTTATTAATATAACTATGATTTAAGTAAGTAAATATGGTCCATGAAATTATTTCCAGATTATAAAAATTGTTTAAAATATAATTCAATGGGTTTATTATCCTATCATTAACAACTTTCTTTACAAAGCATAAAAGATAGACAATTAAGGATTATGTATATGAATCATTTAGAATACAGAAAAGCTTATAGTTTATATGATTTAATATTTGGAATTATGAATGGGTACACATTGGATAATTTTTGTGTGTATACAAAAGAATATGAATCCTCTGCTAAAGAAGATCTTGTTTGTTATTTAGATAACTATCCTGTCATTAGTGATGACGATGAGGAAGTATACCCCGATTTTGTTGTCGAAAATTCGCTAGAGCTCTTTTTCTATGGAGAACAATTTATTGATGTATTACATAATATCTCTTTCCAAAGAGAAAAACCATCTGTTGAGGATTTAATATCAGGTTTGAATTTTTATCTCGAGAACGATAACTTCATAGAGCTTTGATTTAAAGAACGAGAGACTAATCGGAAATTGCTTTACTTAGCTTGTCAGAAGATAATGCATTCTGCAAATGTTGTGCTAAATTAATGGGTTATTACTGAGGACTATATTTATGGATGAGTCTGAGATCATGGTGAATGAGATTGAAAAAGCATTAAAACAATTTATTATTATTTGCAATAAATACTCGCTGTCAGGGAGTTTCAGCACCGTCAGTGACCTGGATAATACATTCCCGTCCAACTTACCTCGTTCAACAGATATCGATTTCTTATATAAAAATTATAATCCTGAAAAGTTAAGGATTGAAACAGGTTTCACACCAATTAAAATTCACTCTGTCAATGAGCTCACGAAGGCTCAAAGTGGTTATGAATACTTACCAGATAATTATCTTGTTATTGGGGATGATTTAGTTGGAGGTAAA
Source organism: Enterobacter sp. WCHEn090032 (assembly GCF_003986875.1). Classification (NCBI taxonomy): domain Bacteria; kingdom Pseudomonadati; phylum Pseudomonadota; class Gammaproteobacteria; order Enterobacterales; family Enterobacteriaceae; genus Enterobacter; species Enterobacter sp. WCHEn090032. Next base: position 40,323 of record NZ_RXRN01000031.1, on the reverse strand, counting down.
CCTATAGTTGCGGTTATCGATGAAGGGAATTCCTCTGTCTATGCTAGTTATGATGTCATTGAACCGTTTCAAATAGCCAGTAGTCTCTCTGGGTTCATATTTTCTCTAGCTGAGCTAATTGATTTGATATATGGTCACTACGATATCTTTGATATAGCAGATGATAATGACGAAGTAAAAGATAATTTCATTGATGAGTTGCGGGAAAGAATTTTACCACTTATCGGTAATGAAAATTTCAATGCGTTTTATAATTATTTTTATGGCTAATTATTTTCTTTCAAGGTAAACCAGTATGGCGAAAATATTATTTTTAGCGAGGTGATGTTCTCTGTGACTCTTACAGGTATATTAAGCAAGGTTCTAAAGAGTAATGCTGTATATTTATTCAGGTGAAATTAATCCAATACATCAAAGGAGAGGGATTACATGCAGACGACGCGAGTAATGGGCGAAGGATATGAACCTTACGTTGAGCAATTAGGTGACAAACTGATTTATTCAATACCTGTCGAATCGGGATTTGTCAGCTTTCATTTTGAGTTTGATATTCGTCAGACCGATCTTGACGTCCTGCTGTCCGATCATTACCGGCGGGCAGTCCTGGAAGTGACCGCTCACACTTTGCTCCAGCGTTCGACGTTGAAGGGACATAACAGATTTACGCAGAACGATTTTGATAACCTTATTGCCACTGTCCTTCATGCATCGCAAGAGCATCTCTGCGCATTCATTTCTCAGATTAATCGGGAGCACAATATTTCGATTGAACATTATGTGAATGACATCGTGAACAGGCGCATAAACAAAGGATGAATATACCGATCCCAGATAAGGCCAATATTATTTTAAAAATCACACTGGGCCGATAGCGCTTTTCAACCTCATGCAACCCGAAGAGTTCAAATTGATTTTTCGTGAGAAGCTTTCAACAAACGCTTATCTGTCTGTGTCTTCGTTCAGTTTGGCGGATGCCTGTCTGTTTCCTTGGTAAATTTTTCCGGGAGCAGGGGCTGATGAGGAAATGGAATCAGGATGAGTAAGCGTATTGCCACGCTTTATCTTATTGCCTGGCGTTTTTCATTGCATCCTGCTTCCCCGGGTTGCATTGCTGTTTTGTTCCGGGAAAATAAAAATTCCCTGATGGATCCGGATTTGTTCCGCCCGGACAACCCGCCCGGCCATCAGATGAGACGGTGCCATCAGAACTGTTTCCGCCATCAGACCCATTTCCTCCATCACCACCTTTACCGCCATCAGCAGCATTTACGGCAAATGCACTGAGTAAAAGCAAACAGGCAATAGTGCGCTTATTCATTAAAATCTCCATTGTTCACTCCATTTACGTGCGGGAAAATATTCCCGCGAGGGTCCCATGCGGAACATTTCACAGGCGAACCTCACCCCTGACTTTCAATATTCGCTTTAACAGCCTCCAGCATCCTCTTACGGATCCAGCCGCTGCCCGCCCGTATTACCAGCCAGTAAGCTGTCATCCTTAGCCTGGTGCTTCTGTCCGGACAATAGACGAAGGTTTCCGTAGAGAGCTCATGTTGGCCTGGCGCCAGTTCCGTTACCTGATAGCGCAGCAGCAGTTTCGCGCTGCCCGGCGCAGCGGGCGTCTGAAAAGTATTCGCGTCCGGCACGTTTTCCAGACCGAAATCCGTACGCCAGAATTGCCCTTTTAAGCCATAGCACAGCTCAGAGGGTGAACTTTTCAACAGGGTAAAGCTGTGCAAACCAAAGTTGCCGATCGCGTTAGACTGCGTGTTGCGCAGTAATTTCTGCGGTATTTGGCGCAAAGACATTAGTCGCCGAATCACGGGGTCTTGCCGGACGTCAAAGTGTGCAATCAACGGCAGAATAGTTTCTGGATGAGCAGTATGTATAACCGTTCGATGTTTCTCATGAAACTGAAACTGGGGCAGGAAAACGGGAGCATCACGCCAGTGAGAAAGCGCTTTGTGGGTAACGAATCCTGGGTTTAGCATCTCTCTTCCTTGTCATCCTTTGAGCTCAGCCAGAGTAACAGATGGCTTGCCGCAGACAATTACCAGGAAAAGAGAGGGGTATCTGGCCGAAACCGTACCTTGCTTCGGTAGCATTCCGGCCTCTCTTCGCCGGCCTCAGTGTGCTGTGAGATACGGCTCCTTCACAAATTCCGCCAACAACCAGACCATATCATGCAATAGCCCGGTGAGCTCTCTCGCCACGCTCGCAGGCAGTGTCCCGCCCATCACCGCCAACGTTAACGCCAGAGCATAATCCACCTGCAACGCCGTCTTCTGCCAGCAGTCCGGTACGCAGGAGGTCAGCTTTTCTCCCGCAATCAGCTGTTCAACCAGATACGGCGGAAGCTCGGCGTCACAGCACTCGCGCAGCCGTTTGAGCACGGCCAGCAATCGTCTGCAGAGTGTGGCAAACGTTACTGCATCGTCAGTTTCCACCAGCACGCTGACATAGGCAGCACAGGTATCAGCCAGCTCGAAAAGATCCGCAGAATCGGGGAGCTGAAGGTTAATAAGGTGATGAACCGCGCTTTCTTCAGAGAGCGGGTAAGAAAATGCAGGGATAGTCGCCATTTAGCATCCTCTTCGGGCAAAAAAATGACATGTTATGCTAACGGGTTCCTACGCCCGGTTACGAATATGCCGCAACGCAGGCACTTTACGGCCGTGATGAAGGGATGAAAAGGGATGCTCCTGAATTACATAAGGTTGCTTGCAGGTTTGCGAGGCGGCTTCCAGAAGGCCATTGCCGGGTGGCGGCTACGCCTTACCCGGCCTACGAGAACTGCAGATTGGGTCATTCACATTTATGGCCGACAGAACAAGACTGTAAAGCGGGTTTTTGCCGATCGTGGGTGAAGATCTGCCATTTTATTGCCGAGGTACTCAGGGTAAAAATGGCCGTGGCTAGCGTGTTCTCTTCATCCGGATCGTGTGGCGAGAGACGATAAATCGGGAGAGAGGAGTCGTGCTGGTCAGAAAGAATATCCAGTGCCGCCGCACCATCAAGCTGAGATTGCGTCTCAAGCCAGGCGTTTAGCCGTGTTTGCCGTGAACGGGAACTGTCCGTGATCACCTGCTCAACCGCAGCAAACTGAGGGTGGATAAGGTGATTAGCATGGGCGAAAACCTCCCGCAACGGCATGACGGAACAGCCTGTTCCCGTGGCTTCTACGCTAAACAGACGACGGTCTCCCCGTTGCCCCAGCGTGTGATGAAAGGCTCCGGCGCGTGGCTCTGAGGTCAGTATGGTGATGGCTTCATCCAGGGTGGCGGCATTCAGCGCGGCGCGGGCGAGTATCTGGCGCGGCATTCCGTACGGACGGTGTACAGCGCGAATGTTATTCACCGTATTCACCACACCTTTTTCGTTTACGGCAAAGGTATGTCCGCAAATCGATCCTGGATAGGCAAAACTGGTAAACGCCAGGCCGTCATCAGGGGTGATACTGACGATGGCGCAGTCATTGCGAAGCTGAGGGAAACCGTCTTCGTTATGCGCAATAATCAGCTCTCCCTCCGCAGTGCTTCCCGCTACGGTGGTACAACCGTCAGAGGTAGAGCGCACCAAATCGCCGCGACAGTTCCAGGCAAACACCTCATCAAGCGGTGCCCCCAGCCCCCTGGCGAGTCCCTCCAGCTCCTGCCAAATCAGGGGAAACTGAGACTGGACGCGAGAGCGCATTCGCCGGGTCTGTTCTGCGTCTTTCATGGCGGTAACGGTTTGCCACAACGCCGTTTGCGTCAGTTTTGCATGCCAGGCCTCGCGGCCGAATGCGCCAAGTTCCTGACCCACCGCAAAAGCGGAACCGCTAATTTCTAATTTTTTCATGGTGTTATCATTCACTTCTGTTCAGGATACATGCTGCAAAAATTCTTTCAGGCGAGGATTAGCGCTGCTGTTCAGCAGCATATCAGGTGGACCATCTTCGGCAATGGTGCCGCCATCAATAAAGATGAGCCGTGATGCCACATCGCGGGCGAAGCCGATTTCATGGGTCACAATCACCATGGTCATGCCTTCTTCGGCCAGCGAGCGCATCACTTTCAGGACCTCATGCCGTAATTCGGGATCCAGCGCTGAGGTCGGCTCATCGAACAGCATCATTTTCGGTTTCACTGCCAGAGCTCTGGCAATGGCCACGCGCTGCTGCTGACCGCCCGAGAGCTCTGATGGGTAGTGATGAGCGCGTTCGCGTAAGCCCACACGGTCCAGTAGCGCCAGTGCCTGTTCACGCGCGGCAGCTTTGCTCTGTTTGCGCACGCGAACCGGACCAAACATCACATTCTCCAGCGCCGTCAGATGGGGGAAGAGATGGAACTGCTGAAACACCATCCCGGCTTCGCGGCGGATATCGCACTCATTCGCGTGAGGATCGGTAATATGCATTCCCGCTACCAGCAGCGTGCCGGAGGAAATCTCCTCCAGCTTATTAATGCAGCGTAGCAGCGTCGATTTACCCGAACCGGAAGGACCAATGATCACCACCACTTCACCGGCTTCAATTTTTAAATTGATGTCGTGCAGCACCTGAGTGGAACCGAAGTTCTTCGACACTGCGCTAAATTCAACCATGCTCATAAAATATGGATCCTTTTCTCCAGTTGCTTCAGGAGGAAACTCAGACACAGCGTTACCAGCAGGTAAATCATTGCCACTGCGGTCCAGACTTCCAGTGCGCGGAAATTACCGGCAATAATTTCCTGCCCCTGACGCGTCAATTCCGCCACACCAATCACAATAAATAGCGAGGTGTCTTTTATACTAATAATCCACTGATTACCTAACGCAGGGATCATACGGCGTAATGCCAGCGGCATAATGACATGCCATAGCGTGCTGCGTTGTGATAATCCCATTGCCAGGCTGGCCTCTCTGAATCCTTTATTAATTGAGAGAATCGCCCCGCGGGTGATTTCTGCAATATAAGCACCCGAGTTAATTACAATTGTCGTAATGGCTGCCGTTACCGGATCAATATGAACGGGTAACACCATGGGAAGTGCGAAGTAAATAAACATCACTTGCACCATAATCGGCGTGCCGCGGATTAACTCGACAAAGACTAACGAGACGGTTTTTGATATCTTTCCTCCAAGCGCACGGCAGGTTCCTGCCAGCAGGCCAATAACAAAACCACCCAATAAACCTGATAAAGAAATAATCAGCGTCAGCTGTAGTCCTTGCAACAACAGCGGCAGGGACTCCCAAATATATTTACTGTCGAAATTCATCATTCTACCCGTTAAGATGCAACGAGGTCGGATCGCTCCGACCTGGCGGGATTATTTTGGCTGTTTCGCAAACCACTTCACGTAGATCTTGCTATAGGTTCCATCCGCGCGTAAGGCCTCCAGTGCAGCGTTGATCTTTGGCGTCAGGGGGCTGTTTTTCTGCATCGCAAAGCCGTAGTGCTGCGGCAGAATGCTGTCGGTCTCGCCGGTAGATTTCACTTTGCCATCACCTGCCGTTTTAACGTAATAGAGCACGTTGGGTGAGTCATGTACCACGGCATCAAGATTACCTGCCTGCAAATCAAGATAGGCGTTATCGATATTCGGGAACTCGACATAATTCGCCTTATATTTGCTTTTCATAAAACTGGCCGCCGCTGTTCCCTGCTTCAGTCCCACTTTCTTACCCGCTAAATCGCTGAATTTAGTAATGGTATTATCGCTGCTTTTAACCGCCATTAATAAATCAGCATCATAATAACCCTCGCTGAAATCAACGACCTGTTTACGCGCGTCGGTTATAGTAATCCCCGCCATCGCAACATCGAGATTACGTGATTGCAAACCGGGAATCAGCCCGCCGAAATCCATTGGGCGCAATTCGTAGCTGACATTCATCTTTTTGGCAATGGCATCCCACAAATCTATATCAAAACCGACATATTTATCGCCTTGTTTAAATTCAAAGGGTACAAAAGCGGTATCAACTCCAACAGTTAATTTATCCTGCGCGCCTGCCACAAAACTGGCGGAACAAGCGACCAGCGCTAACGTAACTTTTAATTTGGTCAGTAATCCAGACATAATAACCCTCGGCGTCAGTGAAACAGCGTGCATGAATATCATCCGGCGAAATAAAATCGACGGAGTGGGAAATAAAAATAGTGACAGGCAGGGCGCACTTTCATGCGCCAACGTTAAAACGATAGCTTATGCGGGAATAATCTCATCCCGCGTGTCGGGTACCGGCGTCTGCGCGCCGTTCATTACCATTGAGAGAAAACTGTAATAACCCGTGATTCCGATCAGATCCACCACGCCTTTTTCGCCCCACAGCGCGACAGCCTGCTGCCAGGTGGCATCGCTGACCTTCTGCTGCTCCTGTAACTCCTTGCAGAAGTGATAAATTACCCATTCATCCGGTTGCAGATCTTCAGGAAGACGTTTTTCATTAATCGCCTGCACCGCTGCCGCAGAGATGCCTTTCTCGCGAGCTATTGGCGCATGAATTGCCCATTCCACAGGCTGCGACCAGTGCCGTGCGGTCATTAAAATCGCCAGCTCCGACAAACGCTGTCCCAGGGCACTGCGATAACGCAGATATTCCCCCATGCGTTGTGCATGCGCCATCAGCTCAGGACTGCGCAGCAGCGGCTCGAAGGGAGGCAGCAGGGCACCGCGTGGCCCATTGATGATCTCTTCGGCTAAGGAACGCTGCCGATCGTCCCACTCATGCTCCGCCAGGGGCGGTAAACGATTGATCATAATTTACTCGTCTCTTCGCGAATCACGGTGTTCAGCGTGTCCACCACAAAATCAAGCTGGGCTGGGGTGATAATAAACGGTGGGGCGATCAAAATATGGTCGCCATACTGCCCGTCAATGGTTCCCCCCATCGGATAGACCATCAGCCCGCGTGACATACAGTTTGCTTTGATCGCCGCATGCAGTTTCAGGGCAGGATCGAAGGGAGTTTTATTGCCTTTATCACGGACCAGCTCAACACCCGCAAACAAGCCACGTCCACGCGTATCACCGACGTGGGGTAATTCCCCCAGCACTTCACGCAATGCGTTGTGCAGGTAATCACCCTGTTGCCTGACCGCCTGGAGCAAATTATCGCGCTCAATCACCTGCTGCACCGCCAGGGCTGCGGAAGCGGCAGTCGCGTGACAAATGTAGGTGTGTCCGTGCTGGAACAGACCGCTGCCGGTTTGCAGCGCTGAGACAATCTTCTCGCTTGCTAATACTGCACCAATCGGCTGATAGCCGCCCCCCAGTCCCTTCGCGATGGTCACCAAATCCGGCACCACATCATCCTGTTCAAACGCATGCAGCGTACCGGTGCGTCCCATGCCACACATGACTTCATCCGCGATGTAGAGAATGCCGTATTTATCGCACAGGTTGCGTACCCCTTTAAGATAGCCGGGAGTAGGGGGAGTGGCGCCGGTGGTGGCCCCCACCACGGTTTCTGCGCAGAAACCAATAATGGTCTCCGGACCGGCCTCAAGAATGGCGTGCTCCAGTTCGTTCAGCAAACGCGTGGTATATTGCTGCTGGGTTTCGTCAGCGCGGCGGTCGCGATACTCATTGCAGGCCGAAACACGGATAACGTCGATTAACAGGGGAGCAAACTGACGGCGACGCCATTCATTGCCTCCCACCGCGAGTGCCCCAAGGGTATTGCCATGATAGCTCTGTTTACGGGCGATAAATTTGGTGCGCGACGGCTGGCCGAGCTCAACAAAATACTGACGCGCCAGCTTGAGTGCGGTTTCGACTGCTTCCGAACCGCCCGAAACGAAATAGGCGTAGTTAAGATCGCCAGGCGCCGTGCGCGTCAGCTGTTCAGCAAGTTGTTCAACGGTGTCACTGGTAAAAAAACTGGTGTGGGCATAGGCCAGTTGATCGATCTGGCGATGCATTGCCGCCAGCACATCAGGATGCGCATGACCTAAACAGGAAACGGCGGCGCCACCGCAGGCATCCAGATACTGCTTTCCCTGTGCATCAAAAATGTACGCCCCTTGCGCACGCGCCGCGACGGCGGGCGTGCTGCGTAGGCTGCGGTGAATAATATGGCTCATGCTGGTCCTGCTCCTGAATACGCTGTGTTAATAAAGCGCATCTTGCAGGATTCATTTGTATCACGTCAATGCAATTTGGATTCAAATGCATTCTCTTTTCTTATGCCGGAGGCAAATGAATCATTTTTCAGGGTTTCCGGGGCACGACATACGCACCCGAGTCGATGAGATAGCGTTCAGCATTTTCGATTTTACTCACCGCATCCCGACCATGGCGAGCCACCAGCATCGCCAGTAAACACTCGGCCAGCCCCATGCCCGAAACCACGGAAGGGAAAAACGACGGGCTGTCTGTGGAGAACAGCAGCGTGCAATCGGCAGCCTGTGCTAATGGTGAGACGGGGGAATCCGTGATGGCGACGATGGTCGCGCCCGCCTGCTGGGCCGCGCGTAAAACATCCAGCGACTCACGCGAATAGGGCGCAAAACTGGTGAGTAACAGGCAATCCTGTGCTGTTAATTCGCGGGTGAACACCTCGATGTTGCTCGCGAGACCATCAATGAGCGACACTTGCCGATTGAACAATCGATAGACATAAAACAGCGACCAGGCAATAGGAAAGCTGGCACGGAAGCCGCAAATGTAGACATTCTCCGCCGCGTCCAGCAGCGATACCGCTTGCTCCATGGCCTGATGGTTTTCATTTTGTGTAAACGCCAGATTGGCCTGATGTGCCTGAAACACCTCTTCATACAGCTGGGGTTGAGTGCCTTTGGCGATCAGTTTCTCGGCTTTGGAGACATATGTATCATTACGCAGTCCAAGCTCATCAATGAAAGCGTCCTTAAGTTCCCCCCAGCCGTTGTACCCTAATCGCTGCGCCAGTCGTAACAACGTAGCGGGTTTTACACCGGCTTCAGCGGCGAAGGCGCGCATCGATAGCACGACCAGTTGATTGGTATTCTGTAGTGAGAACTCGGCAGCGCGCTGTAATTCGGCAGACAATTCTCTGAATGTATTAACAATATTTTCCCTTGGATTCATAGCTACTATTTACGCTCTTTACGGTTAGCGTTGCTGGCGTCAGTGGACGGGACAGGGGCTTTTCCATTACATCAGGGGTTTCGAAAGACAGAAGGGCATCTACCTTAGCATTCGATAACAGTATTGTAACCCTGTTGTTGTGCTCCCTGAAGGGCATTGCCGGGTGGCGGCTACGCCTTACCCGGCCTACAAAAACCACCAACCAAACTGGCCGCTATCCCTCGCTCATCATCGCCAGAAACCGCTTCACCGTCCGCGAACGTTCAAAGCGCCGCCAGCAGAGCGCGATATCGGTATAAAGCTCCGGCGAGCTCAGCGCGTGATAGGTGACATTCGGCGGAGAAATGGCCGCCATGGATTTCGGCACCAGCGCAAAGCCGCCACCCGCGGAAACCATGCTCAGGGAGGATGAAAGCTGTGAGGACTGCAGCGCGTGCTGCACGTCGATCCCGGCCCGCTCGCAGCAGCCGTGAACCCGGTCGTACAGGCCGGGCGCGACCTCCTGCGGGAACAGCACCACCGGCGTATCCCGGAGTTGATCCAGCGCCAGATCGCCGCTTGTCGCCAGCGGATGGTCGCGATGCAGCGCCACCACCATCGGCTCCCGGTCGAGGATTGTTAACTCGAACGCCTTGCTGCTCTCGCACGGCAGGCGCACGAAGGCGATATCCAGTTCACCCTCCGCCAGCATCGTCGTCAGCGACGACATATTAGCTTCCACCTGGTGAACCTGCACCGCCATGTTCTGCACCTGATACTGGCGAATCAGGGCAAAAATTTTGGGATGAAAAGCGTCGGAGCTGGTGATGCCAATCGACAGATTGCCGTTCAGCCCGCGGGCGATGCCGCGGGCTTTCTCCAGCGCGGCGTCGCTTAGCGCCAGAATTTTACAGGCGTCCTCGTAGAAGGCTTCTCCCGCCTCGGTCAGCTCCACGCCCCGCGTCAGGCGTCTGAACAGCGGCGTGCCCACTTCCTCTTCGAGCCGTTTGATCTGCTGACTCAGAGGAGGCTGTGAAATACCCAGCGCTTCGGCCGCCCTGGTGAAGTGTCGCTCGCGTGCAACCGCGACAAAATACCGCAGATAACGAAGTTCCATATCAAAAACGTCTCAAACCACCATGGATTCTATATTGGAACTCTCTGCTGAATCGGGTCAACATTTATTTAACCTTTATAAATAAAGTTGAAGAGGACGAGCATGATGATGCATTCATCTGCCTGCGACTGTGAGGCCAGCTTGTGCGAGACCCTGCGCGGGTTCTCCGCCCGGCATCCTGACAGCGTGATCTATCAGACATCGCTAATGAGCGCCCTGCTAAGCGGCGTGTATGAGGGGGAGACCACCATCGCCGATCTGCTGGCGCACGGTGATTTTGGTCTGGGCACCTTCAACGAGCTGGACGGCGAAATGATTGCCTTCAGCAGCCAGGTGTATCAGCTGCGCGCCGACGGCAGCGCCCGGGCCGCGAAGCCAGAGCAGAAAACGCCGTTCGCGGTGATGACCTGGTTCCAGCCGCAGTATCGCAAAACCTTCGAGGGGCCGGTCAGCCGTCAGCAGATCCACGACGTGATCGACCAACAGATCCCCTCCGATAACCTGTTCTGCGCCCTGCGTATCGACGGCAACTTCCGCCACGCCCACACCCGCACCGTACCGCGCCAGACGCCGCCGTACCGCGCGATGACCGACGTGCTGGACGACCAGCCGGTGTTCCGCTTCAACCAGCGCGAAGGGGTGCTGGTCGGATTCCGCACGCCGCAGCATATGCAGGGGATCAACGTGGCGGGTTACCACGAACATTTCATCACCGACGACCGCCAGGGCGGAGGCCATCTGCTCGACTACCAGCTGGAGAGCGGCGTGCTCACCTTCGGTGAAATTCACAAGCTGATGATTGACCTGCCCGCCGACAGCGCGTTTTTACAGGCCAACCTGCACCCCAGCGACCTCGATGCCGCGATCCGTTCCGTCGAAAACTAACAGGAGAACTACCGTGAACAGTGAGAAACAGTCACGTCAGTGGGCGCACGGCGCCGATTTGGTTGTCGGCCAGCTGGAAGCGCAGGGCGTGAAGCAGGTGTTCGGGATCCCGGGTGCGAAAATCGACAAAGTCTTTGATTCCCTGCTGGACTCGTCCATTGAAATCATCCCGGTGCGTCACGAGGCCAACGCGGCGTTTATGGCGGCGGCAGTAGGCCGGTTGACCGGTAAAGCCGGGGTGGCACTGGTCACCTCCGGGCCGGGCTGCTCGAACCTGATCACCGGCATTGCCACCGCCAACAGCGAAGGCGACCCGGTGGTGGCGCTGGGCGGGGCGGTGAAGCGGGCGGATAAAGCCAAGCTGGTGCACCAGAGCATGGACACTGTCGCCATGTTCAGCCCGGTCACCAAATACGCGGTGGAAGTCAGTTCACCGGATGCGATTGCCGAAGTGGTATCGAACGCGTTTCGCGCCGCCGAGCACGGCAGGCCGGGGGGCGCGTTCGTCAGCCTGCCGCAGGATATTGTCGACCAGCCCGCTACAGGGGCAATTTTACCTGCCAGCGGCCCGGCGCTGATGGGCCCGGCGCCGGAGTCCGCCATTAACGACGTGGCGAAGCTTATCGAAAAGGCCAAAAACCCGGTCATCCTGCTGGGCCTGATGGCGAGCCAGCCGGCCAACAGCGCGGCGCTGCGTAAGCTACTGGAGAAAAGCCGTATTCCAGTCACCAGCACCTATCAGGCCGCCGGGGCGGTGAACCAGGAGCACTTTACCCGCTTCGCCGGACGCGTCGGTCTGTTCAATAACCAGGCGGGCGACAGGCTGCTCCATCTGGCGGACCTGATTATCTGCATCGGCTACAGCCCGGTGGAATACGAGCCGTCGATGTGGAACAGCGGTGATGCCACGCTGGTGCACATTGATGTGCTGCCCGCCTATGAAGAGCGTAACTACGTGCCGGATCTGGAGCTGGTGGGGGACATCGCCGAAACCCTGAATCTGCTCGCGAACCGCATCGATCACAAGCTGGAGCTGAGCCAGCGAGCCTCAGAGATCCTGGTCGACCGCCAGCATCAGCGCGATCTGCTCGATCGCCGTGGCGCGTCCCTCAACCAGTTTGCCCTGCATCCGCTGCGCATCGTTCGCGCCATGCAGGACATCGTCAATAACGACGTCACGCTCACCGTGGATATGGGCAGCTTCCACATCTGGATCGCCCGCTACCTCTACAGCTTCCGGGCGCGTCAGGTGATGATCTCCAACGGTCAGCAGACCATGGGCGTCGCGCTGCCGTGGGCCATTGGTGCGTGGCTGGTCAACCCGGGGCGCAAGGTGGTCTCGGTCTCCGGTGATGGTGGCTTCCTGCAGTCGAGCATGGAGCTGGAAACTGCGGTACGTCTTAACGCCAACGTGCTGCACATCATCTGGGTGGATAACGGCTACAACATGGTCGCCATTCAGGAAGAGAAAAAGTACCAGCGTCTTTCCGGCGTCGAGTTCGGCCCGGTCGATTTCAAAGCCTATGCCGATGCCTTCGGCGCGAAGGGCTTTGCCGTGGAGAGCGCCGAGGCGCTCGAGCCGACGCTGCGCGCGGCGATGGATGTCAATGGCCCGGCCGTGGTGGCCATTCCCGTCGACTACAGCGATAACCCGCTGCTGATGGGCCAGCTCCATCTCAGCCAGATTTTGTGACTCACGATAAGGACAGAGAAATGCAAAAAGTTGCTCTCGTAACAGGCTCAGGCCAGGGGATTGGTAAAGCGATTGCGCTGCGCCTGGTGAAAGATGGCTTTGCCGTCGCCATCGCCGACTATAACGCTGAGACGGCAAGAGCCGTTGCCGACGAAATCATCCGCAACGGCGGTAACGCCGTCGCCGTGAAGGTGGATGTCTCTGACCGCGAGCAGGTATTTGCCGCGGTGGAGAAAGCCCGCACCGCGCTGGGCGGTTTCCACGTGATCGTTAACAACGCCGGGATCGCGCCGTCCACCCCGATCGAATCCATCACCCCGGAGATTGTCGATAAGGTCTACAACATTAACGTGAAAGGGGTGATCTGGGGCATTCAGGCCGCGATTGACGCGTTTCGTAAAGAGGGGCACGGCGGGAAAATCATTAACGCCTGCTCCCAGGCGGGCCACACCGGTAACCCGGAGCTGGCCGTCTACAGTTCCAGCAAGTTCGCGGTGCGCGGCTTAACCCAGACCGCCGCACGGGATCTCGCGCCGCTGGGGATCACCGTTAACGCTTACTGCCCGGGCATCGTGAAAACGCCGATGTGGGCGGAGATCGACCGTCAGGTCTCCGAGGCAGCGGGTAAACCGCTCGGCTACGGGACCGAAACCTTTGCCAAACGCATCACGCTTGGCCGCCTGTCCGAACCGGAAGATGTCGCTGCCTGCGTCTCATACCTGGCAGGACCCGATTCCGACTACATGACCGGCCAGTCGCTGTTGATTGATGGTGGGATGGTGTTCAACTAAATACTCAATACTAATAAGCTCTGACATGAGTTTTCCCCTGCCCCCGTGCAGGGGCTTTTTTTTGTCTCCTCCGCCATTGTGCATTACACTGCGCGCTGCAAAACTTTAGTCATTACGATCTGACAGGCGGTAACAGCGATGAACGGAACAATCACGACGTGGTTTAAAGATAAAGGCTTTGGATTTATCAAAGATGAAAACGGCGACAACCGCTATTTTCATGTGATTAAGGTCGCCAACCCTGATCTGATTAAGAAAGACGCGGCGGTGACCTTCGAGCCGACCACCAACAACAAAGGTCTTTCCGCCTATGCGGTGAAGGTGATCCCGGAAAGCAAGCATCTCTATATTGCGGGCGAGCGCGTGAAGCTCACCTCGATCAAATCCTTCGTGGTGTTCAGCGAAGAAGAGCCCGTGGATACCAAAATCGATAAAGAGAATGCGGTGCTGTCGGTCGGGCTGCTGATGAACAGCATCAAACCGAAATCCGACAAAAAGCCGGGCGAAATGCGCACGGTGAAGAAGCTGGCGATCACCACCTTCCAGAATACGACGTTGATCTTCACCGAAGATGAGATCGACATCGATGCCACGGTGAAGCTGCTCAAGTGATTTGTTGCCGGGTGGCGGCGACGCCTTACCCGGCCTACGGAATCCGTGCGGCACTCGCCGCCGCACGGTTTACCCCATCCTGTGCTCGCCCCGCAACATCGCCTCCCGGTCAAACACCTTCTGGATCTCCCCATGCGCCATAAACGCCGCCCGGTCGGACATATGGGCAATCACGTCCGCGTCGTGGCTCACCAGCAGATAGGTCATCTCGTGCCTGGCTTTTAAGCGGTTGAGCAGGTTCAGAATTTCCGCCTGGACGGACATATCCAGCGCCGAGGTGGGTTCATCCAGCAGCAGAAGCTGCGGGCGCAGCAGCAGCGCCCGGGCAATGGCCACGCGCTGACGCTGGCCGCCGGAAAGCTGGTGCGGATAACGTTTACCCGCGTCGGCAGGCAACCCTACCTGCTGCAAGGCGTCTTCGACTTTCCGGGCAATCTGCGTTTCACCGTGGATTGTTAACGGCTCCGAAAGGGTGCGTGCAATCGTGTGGTTTGGGTGCAGCGAGGCCCACGGATCCTGAAACACCATCTGCACGTTGCGGCGCAGCGGGCCGGTAAAACGCTGCCCAGGCCGAACCGCGCCGCCCAGCAGCGAGAGGCTTCCGCGCCACTCGCGCTGCAGCCCCGCCAGCACGCGCAGAAGGGTTGATTTCCCGCAGCCGGATTCGCCAATCAGGCTGAAGGTTTCCCCTTTTTCGACGCTAAAGCTGGCGGCGGATACCGCCGTTTTCTCCCCAAAGCTCACGTGGAGCTGATTCACCTCAACGAGCGACATCACCGGCCTCCTTCCACGGCTGCGAACGGTCAAGCGTCGGCAGCATCTGTCCATAGGTACTGGCGTTCGGACGACAGGTCCACAGGGTGCGGGTGTACGGATGCGTTGCCTGCGGGAGCTGGCGTGCCGCCATCTCGTCGACCTTTTCGCCCTGATACATCACCAGCACCCGGTCGCAGTGCTCCGCCACCAGCGGCAGGTCGTGGCTGATTAACAGCATCGCCATCTGTCGCGCTTCGCACTGCTGCACCAGCAGCTCGAGGATCTGGTTACGCAGGCGGGCGTCCAGCGCAGACGTCGGTTCGTCGGCAATCAGCACCTGCGGGTTGTTGATCAGCGCCATCGCAATCATCACCCGCTGCCCCATGCCGCCGGAGAGTTCGCCGGGGTAACGCTGAAGCACGTGCTCATTGAGCCCGACGGCGCGGATAATATCGTGTATACGTTCAAGGCGTTCTGAACGGGGCAGGCGCTGATGCAGAGTCAGTGCCTCTTGTAGTTGAGCGGCGACGCTTTTCACCGGATTAAGCGCATAGCGCGGATCCTGCAGGACCATCGCAATGCCGTTGCCGCGCAGCGCCTGCCAGCGGCGGCTGTTCAGGGTCAGCACATCATTGCCCAGCACGTTAAGCTGCTTAGCGCGCACGATGCCGGGCTGGCGTACCAGCCCCATCAGGGCGCGGGCAGACATGGATTTCCCCGAGCCGGATTCACCCACCAGCGCCAGCCGCTCGTTGCCTAATGTAAAGCTCAGGCCGTTGACCACGCGGGCGGAAGGGTAGTCGATATTCAGCGCATCGACGATAACGCGGTGTTCAGTCATGCTGTGGCTCCAGTACGTCGCGCAGGCCATCGCCCAGCAGGTTAAAGGCCAGGCTGGCAAACAGAATGGCCGCACCCGGAATGGCAGCAATCCACCACTGGTCGAAAATCACCTGCATGCCGTCAGCTATCATCGCTCCCCATTCAGCCATAGGCGGACGTGCACCGAGGCCGAGGAAGCCAAGCCCGGCGGCGGCCAGAATAATGCCTGCCAGATCCAGCGCTAAGCGCACAATCGCGGAGGGCAGACACAGGGGCAGAATATGGCCGACCAGCAGGCGCAGGCCGCGAATACCCATCATCTCCGCGGCGGCCAGGTAATCGCTGTGGCGCAGGCGCTGAATTTCACTCCGGGCCTGACGCGCATAGGCCGGCCAGGTGGTTAAGGCCAGCGCCAGCGCGCCGTTGACCAGCCCCGGGCCGAGCATCGCCACAAACGCGAAGGCGAGAATCAGGCGCGGCATCGACATCACCACGTCGGTAAAGCGCATCAGGATGCGCTCCAGCCAGCCGCCGTAGTAACCGGATAATATGCCCACCAGCAGACCGGCGGGGAGGGTGATAACGGTCACTAAAGCGACCAGCCCGAGCGCCGGGCGGGTGCCGTAAATCAGGCGCGAGAGCAGATCGCGCCCGTAGCTGTCGGTGCCCAGCCAGTGCTGAGCGTTTGGTGCCTGCAGGCGCGCGGCGGCGTCCTGCCAGTTTGGGTCCACCGGCGCAAGCCAGGACGCGAACACGGCTATCAGCACCAGCAGCGTGATGGCAACCAGCCCGCAAAAGGCGGCGGGGGAGCAGCGCAGGCGGCGTAAGAAAAGATAAAACGGCATCAGCGCACCCTGGGATCGGTTGCCCGCACAAGCAGGTCGGTAAGGTTATTGATCAGTACAAAACAGATACCAATCAGCAGCGTGCCGCCCATCACCGCGGTGGTGTCTCCGGCGAACAGGGCGGTGGTGAGGTAGCGCCCGATGCCCGGCCAGGAGAAGACGGTTTCCGTTAACACCGCGCCTTCCAGCATGCTGGTATAGGCCAGGGCAATCACCGTCAGCAGGGTGCTGCGAATGTTCGGCAGCACGTGGCGCAGCAGAATGGTCATCTCCCCGGCGCCCTTGGCGCGGGCGAGCAGGATGTACTCTTTGTTCATCTCGCTCAGACAGGCGGAGCGCGTCAGGCGGGTAATGCTCGCCAGCGAGTAGTAGGCCAGCAGCAGCACCGGCAGCACCAGGTGGCTGACGGCATTACGAAATGCCTCCCGGTCGCCGGAAAGCCAGGTATCAATCAGCGCAAAGCCGGTGCGCGGCTCCACGGTAAACTGCCAGTTGTCGTCCAGCCTGCCGGGGCCCGCGCTCCACTGCAGCTTCGCGTAGAACAGGGCCAGCATCAGCAGCCCGAGCCAGAAAATCGGCACCGAGTTACCGAGCAGGGTGAGCGTTCTGATGGCTAAATCGAGCGGCGAACCGGCGTAGCGGGCGCACAGCACCCCGGCAACCACGCCGAGCACGGTGCCGATAATCAGCGCCAGGGTGGCCAGTTCGAGCGTGGCGGGAAAAGCGTGCAGCAGATCCTGCAGCACCGGCTGTCCGGTGGCGCTGGCGGTGCCTAAATCACCGTGGGCGAGGCTCTGTAGATAGTGCCAGAACTGCACGGGAAGAGGCCGATCCAGCCCGAGCTGGTGGCGAACCTGATCGTACGTGGACTGGCTGGCGTGATCGCCGACGATCTGCAGCACGCGATCGACCGGGGAAAACGCCGAAAGCGCAAAGGTGACGAGCAGCAGCCCGAAAAGCGTCAGCAGCAGGGTCAGCAGACCCTGAAGCACGCGGGTGGAAAGATGTGGCATGGGAAATCTCTTCATGCCGGGTGGCGGCTTCGCCTTACCCGGCCTACAAAAACCGAGAACGTAGGCCGGGTAAGCGCAGCGCCACCCGGCAACAAGGGCTACTTCGTGACGCGATCGTACCAGACCATATCCGCGTTCAGCCCCTGCTGATACCCCTTCACGTTTTCGCGCACCACGATCTGGGTTTTGCCCTGGTCGACGAACACGTACGGCGAGTTGTGCTGCAGCTGTTCCTGCATTTTCTTGTACAGATCCAGACGTTTCGCCGGATCCGGCTCGGCCACCGCCGCCAGCGTGGCCTTGTTCAGCTCCGGAATTTTCCAGCCGTTCAGTCCGGCCACGGTGCTGGATTTACCGTCGTTCCACGCGAAGGCGCTGGCGTTGGAGTGCGCGTCAAAGTAGTCCGGGATCCACAGACGAATTGCCGCCTGATGCTGCTTCGCACGCACGCGGGCGTACACCTGGCTCCCGGCGGCGGGCAACAGATCCACCTTCACGCCACCCTGCGCGAAGCTCGCCTGCATCGACTGCGCGATGGTGATAAACGGCGGCTTGTTCTCCACGTCCAGGGTGAAGTGGGCGTCTTTAATACCCGCTTTGGCGAGGATGGCTTTCGCTTTCGCCGGATCAAATTTAAACGGATTATCTTCCAGCGCGCCCGGCAGACCGACCGGCAGGAAGCTCTGATGGACAAAATACTGGCCTTTCAGCAGGTTTTTGGTAATGCCGTCATAGTCCACCAGCCAGCGTGCCGCCTCCCAGAAGGCCGGGTTGTTCAGCAGCGGGTTGGCGCTGTTGCCGGTGTTAAACACCAGGTAATTCTGCTCCGCAGACGGGATGCTCAGTACCTTCACGCCCGGCTTGCCGTCGAGCGCGCTGATCTGGTCTGCACCCAGATCGCGCGCCACGTCCGCGTCGCCCTGCTGGATCAGCAGGCGGCGGGAAGCCGGATCGGGAACGTTTTTAATGATGATGCTCTTAAGCTTCGGCGCGCCACCGGGCGCCGAGTCGTTGGCTTCCAGCACAATGGCCTGATGCGGCTGGTAGACGCGCATTTTGAACGCGCCGCTGCCCGCCGAGTGCATTTTCAGCCACGCGTTGCCGAAGTCGTTATCCTTCACGTTCGCCGCGACCTGCTTCTCATCGACGATGGAGGCGATCGGCGTGGAGAGAATGTTGAGCGCCACGGCAGGGCTGACGTCCGCCGTCCAGTGCAGCTGCACGGTGTGGTCATCCACTTTCTTCAGCTGGCTGGCGATGTTGCTCGCCTCCCAGCCCAGCACGTTGAGAATAAAGGCCGGGGATTTGTTCAGCGTCACGGCGCGGGTATAGGAGAAGATCACGTCTTCCGGACGCAGCGGGTTGCCGGAGGCAAATCTGGCATCGGGCCTGAGTTTAATAGTCAGGGTTTTTGCTGCCGCGTCCGCCTGCCAGCTTTCTGCCAGAATCGGGGTGATTTTTTCCGGGTTGTTGCGGTCCGGCTGCACCAGGCGCTGATACAGGCTGGGCACGGTCTGGATACTGGAAAGCTCGTTGGCTTCGGCCGGGTCGAGGCTCACAATGTCATCAAGTCCCTGGGCGACAACCAGCGTATTGGGGGGCGTAGCCGCGTGAGCCGCAGCGGAGAATGTAGCCAGCACCAGTAAAGGCAGCAGTTTTTTTGTCATAGCGATCCCTGAAGAAAATATATTGTTTGTTTTATGTTCCGCTACGTTAGGCTGGCGAAGGATATACGCAAAGTCGAAATTCTGCTTTGCTTATGCCCTCCAGGAATAATGCATGCGTTCGGGCTATTAACATACGCTGCTTTTCGCCCGTTTTTTAACCTGCTATAACAAACTCCTTACCTTTCAGGGAGTCACTGCCGTGCCCGAAATCAATCAACATGGTCAAACCGTCAACGATATTGTTCCCGACTGGAAAGGCGCGCGCGTGCTGACCCACACGCCGCTGTTCGGCCTGTATTGCCGTCTGGAGCCGCTGGATGCCGATCGCCACGCGGCCGATCTTTACGAGGCCTACGCGCTGGGTGACGACAGCGACTGGACGTGGCTTGCCAGCACACAGCCCATGAGTGTGGAAGCCACTGCGCATTGGATTATGGCGAAGGTGATGGACGATGAACTGGTGCCGTTTGCCGTCATTGATTTACGCACCGAGCGCGCGGTCGGGCTGGTGAGCTATATGGCCAACGAGCGGCTACTGGGGTCGGTCGAAATCGGTCACGTGACCTGGTCGCGAAAGATGAAAGGCTCCCGCATCGGGACCGAAACGGTATGGCTGCTGCTGAAAAATGCGTTCGAACACGGCTACCGCCGGGTGGAGTGGAAGTGCGATTCGATGAACATCGCCTCGCGCAGGGCGGCAGAGCGGCTGGGGTTTGTCTGGGAAGGGCGGCTGCGGCAGAAGCTGGTGCGCAAAGGGCGTAACCGCGACAGCGATATGCTTTCTATTATTGACGGCGAATGGCCGCAAAGAGACGCGGAACTGCGCGCCTGGCTGGCGGCAGAGAATTTTGACGGAGAAGGGCGGCAGATTACGCGGTTAGAGGCGTTTCGGACGTAATTTTCCCTCATCCAGCCCTCTCCCCAAGGGGAAGAGGGTGTTTTAAGTCCCCTCGCCCCTTTGGGGAGAGGGTTAGGGTGAGGGGCACTCAGCGCCTCACCGGTGCCCCGTTCGCCACATAATACGCCGCCGTGCTCTTCGCTAGCGGCTCGCGCCCGCGAATGGCGTCGGCAATTTTCTCGCCAATCATGATGGTCGTGGCGTTCAGGTTGCCGGTAATGATCTGTGGCATGATCGACGCATCTACCACGCGTAACCCTTCCAGCCCGTGAACGCGGCCTTCGCCGTCGACCACCGCCATCTCGTCATAGCCCATTTTGCAGCTCCCGCACGGGTGGAAGGCGGTTTCGGCGTGGTTACGCACGAACTCGTCCAGCTGCTCGTCGGTCTGACATTCGATACCGGGGCTGATTTCGCGGCCGCGGTATTTGTCCAGCGCCGGCTGGTGCATGATCTCACGGGTGATGCGGATTGCGTCACGGAACTCCTGCCAGTCCTGCTCGTGGGACATATAGTTGAACAGGATCGCCGGATGCTGGTGCGGATCGCGCGATTTAATACGCACGTGCCCACGGCTTGGCGAACGCATGGAGCCCACGTGGCACTGGAAGCCGTGCTCTTTTACCGCGTTTGAACCGTTGTAGTTAATGGCTACCGGCAGGAAGTGGTACTGAATGTTCGGCCATTCAAACTCCTCGCGGCTGCGGATAAACCCGCCCGCCTCGAAGTGGTTGCTCGCCCCCACGCCGGTGCCGCCAAACAGCCACTCGGCGCCAATCTTCGGCTGGTTCCACCACTGCAGGGCAGGGTAGAGGGAGACCGGCTCTTTGCATTCGTACTGGAGGTACATCTCCAGGTGATCCTGCAGGTTTTCGCCCACGCCGGGCAGGTCGTGGACCAGCGGAATATCGAACTGCTTCAGCAGGTCAGCGTTGCCTACGCCGGAGCGCTGGAGGATCTGCGGCGAAGCAATCGCGCCTGCACACAGCAGCACCTCTTTTTTCGCCGTCGCTCTGGACGGAATAGTGCTTTCGCCCTCCAGCCACTCGACGCCTGACGCACGTTTGCCGTCAAACAGAATGCGATCGGTCATGGCGTGGGTGCGGATGGTCAGGTTCGGACGCGGTTTGGCCTGATCGAGATAGCCGCGCGCGGTGCTGGCGCGTCGGCCCTGCGGCGTGACCGTGCGGTCCATCGGGCCGAAGCCCTCCTGCTGGTAGCCGTTGAGGTCGTCGGTACGCGGATAGCCCGCCTGCACGCCCGCTTCCACCATCGCCTCAAACAGCGGGTTCACGCCCGGCTTAGAGGTGGTGACGCTCACCGGACCGTCGCCGCCGTGGTAGTCGTTCGGCCCCACGTCGCGGGTTTCTGCCTTGCGGTAGTAGGGCAGGCAGTTGAGATAGCTCCAGTGTTCCAGACCTGGCTCTTTGGCCCAGTTGTCCAGATCCATCGCGTTACCGCGGATGTAGCACATGCCGTTGATCAGCGATGAGCCGCCCAGCCCTTTGCCGCGTCCGCACTCCATGCGGCGGTTGTTCATGTACGGCTCAGGTTCGGTTTCGTACGCCCAGTTGTAGCGCTTGCCCTGCAGCGGAAACGCCAGCGCGGCGGGCATCTGGGTGCGGAAGTCAAAGCGGTAATCCGGGCCGCCCGCCTCAAGCAGCAGGACGGTGGTAGCCGGATCTTCAGTCAGTCGTGTCGCCAGAACGTTGCCGGCAGAGCCGGCTCCGATAATGATGTAGTCAAATTGCAAAAAAACCTCCCGGTTAAAATATGGACTGGAATTTACCCATCTCAACCTGGATGGACTTCACCTGGGTGTAGCTCTGGAGCGTCATCACCCCATTCTCGCGGCCAATGCCGGAGTGTTTATAGCCGCCAACCGGCATCTCCGCCGGGGATTCCCCCCAGGTGTTGATCCAGCAGATACCCGCTTCAAGCTGATGAATGGCGCCGTGGGCGCGGTTCAGGTCGGCCGTGACGATACCCGCCGCCAGACCGTAGTCGGTATCGTTGGCGCGGCGGATCGCCTCTTCCTCGGACGCGTAGGTGAGGATGGACATCACCGGGCCGAAGATCTCCTCGCGCACGATGGTCATCTCGTCGGTACAGTCAGTGAACACGGTCGGGGCCACCCACGCGCCGTTATCAAAACCTTCGCCCTTCAGCACGTCGCCGCCGCACAGCACGCGCGCGCCTTCTGCTTTGCCTTTGGCGATGTAGCGCAGCACGTTGTCGCGGTGCGGGAAGCTGACCAGCGGGCCAAAGTTGGTGCGTTCATCGAACAGATCGCCCGCGCGGATGCGGCCCACGCGCTCAACGATTTTCTGCTCAAACGCCGCCTTAACCTTCGCGGGGACGAACACGCGGGTGCCGTTGGTGCATACCTGGCCGGAGCTGAAGAAGTTCGCCATCATGGCGATGTCGGCCGCGAGATCGAGATCCGCATCGTCGAAAATAATCAGCGGAGATTTGCCACCCAGCTCCATCGTCACCTCTTTCAGGGACGAGCCCGCCGCGTTGGCCATCACTTTTTTGCCGCTGGCGACGCCGCCGGTAAAGGAGACTTTAGCGATACCCGGATGTTCAGTCAGGTACTGGCCGGTCTCCGCACCCACGCCCGGCAGGACGTTAAACACGCCGTCCGGCAGACCCGCTTCGGTATAGATTTCGGCAAGTTTCAGGGCGGTAAGCGGGGTCACTTCGCTTGGCTTGAAGATCATCGCGTTACCTGCCGCCAGCGCCGGGGCGGATTTCCACAGGGCGATCTGGATCGGGTAGTTCCACGCGCCGATACCCGCCACTACGCCCAGCGGTTCGCGGCGGGTATAGACGAACGACGTCTCGCGCAGGGGGATCTGGCTGCCTTCCAGCGCCGGGATCAGCCCCGCGTAATACTCCAGCACGTCCGCGCCGGTGACGATGTCCACGGTTGAGGTTTCGGAATACGCTTTACCGGTGTCGAGGGTTTCCAGCTTGGCCAGCTCGTCGTTCCGCTCGCGCAGGATGTCGACGGCGCGACGCAGAACGCGCGAACGCTCCATCGCAGTCATTGCCGCCCAGATCTTTTGCCCGCGCTTTGCGCTTTCCACAGCGCGGTCCACATCCTCGCGCCCGGCGGCCTGCACGCTTGCCAGGACTTCACCGTTGGCCGGGTTGATGGTCTCGAAGGTGCGACCGCTGGTGGCGGATGTATAACCACCATTGATATAAAGCTGCTGTTCTGCCATTCGGGACATAAATTCTCCTCGGTTATTCGGTCGG
Organism: Enterobacter sp. WCHEn090032; assembly: GCF_003986875.1. Lineage (NCBI taxonomy): Bacteria > Pseudomonadati > Pseudomonadota > Gammaproteobacteria > Enterobacterales > Enterobacteriaceae > Enterobacter > Enterobacter sp. WCHEn090032. The sequence continues at coordinate 16,943 of NZ_RXRN01000031.1, read as the reverse complement.
TAAATGCTGGCTGATGAAGTGGCTGGTGAGCGACTGGGCCAGATTTTTATCCAGCGGTTTACCGCTCAGGGCGGCACGCAGCCACAGGCCGTCAATCAGTGCCGCCAGCCCGTAGCCCGCTTCCTGGGCCTGTTCGCGCGGCAGCTCGCGGCGGAACTCGTACACCAGGTTTGAGAGCAGACGGCGGCTGCTCACCTGCTGCAGACGGTAGAGCATCGGCTGGTGCATGCTGCTTGCCCAGAAGGCCAGCCAGGCCTTCATCGCCGCGCTGCTGACCTGAGTTTCATCAAAGTTACCGCCGACAATCGCCTGCAGGCGCTGCTCCGCGCTGCCGTCCGGCAGGGCATGCAGGCGGCTTAATACCGCGTCGCGCAGCTGGCCGGTGATGTCGCGCATGGTCGCTTCCAGCAGGCCGTTTTTGTCTCTGAAGTAGTGACTGATGATCCCCGTGGAAACGCCTGCGCGACGGGCGATCTGTGCGATCGTCGCGTCATGCATTCCCACTTCATTTATTGCTTCCAGCGTGGCGTTGATCAGTTGCCTGCGCCGGATCGGCTGCATCCCCACTTTGGGCATTTTTGCCACTCCATTCATCAGCGTTGGTTAACCATTAAAGCGGTTTTTGATTGGACGTTCAATATAAAATGTGTCTTAATTGTTGCGGCTTTGGATTTTAATAGTTACAAAAATAGTGGGGATACTGGATGACAGATCTTTCGCAAAACAGAGAAAAGGACAAAATCAATCCGGTTGTTTTTTATACTTCCGCAGGACTGATTTTGTTGTTTTCCCTGACGACGATCTTCTTTAGCAACTTCTCTGCCGAGTGGATTGGACGCACCCTGAACTGGGTGTCGAAGACCTTCGGCTGGTACTACTTACTGGCGGCGACGCTCTATATCGTCTTTGTGGTCTGCGTGGCCTGCTCGCGTTTCGGCTCCGTGAAGCTTGGACCCGAGCACTCAAAACCCGAGTTCAGCCTGTTGAGCTGGGCGGCGATGCTGTTTGCCGCAGGTATCGGCATCGATCTGATGTTCTTCTCCGTGGCCGAACCGGTCACGCAATATATGCAGCCGCCGGAAGGGGCGGGGCAGACGATGGAGGCCGCGCGCCAGGCGATGGTCTGGACCCTGTTCCACTACGGCCTGACCGGCTGGTCGATGTACGCCCTGATGGGGATGGCGCTGGGATACTTTAGCTACCGTTATAATTTGCCTCTGACCATCCGCTCTGCGCTGTACCCGATATTCGGGAAAAGAATAAACGGCCCGATTGGCCACAGCGTGGATATTGCAGCGGTGATCGGCACCATCTTCGGGATCGCCACCACGCTGGGGATTGGCGTGGTGCAGCTCAACTATGGGCTGAGCGTGCTGTTTGATATTCCGGATTCGATGGCGGCGAAAGCGGCGCTGATTGCGCTCTCGGTGATTATCGCCACCATTTCGGTGACCTCCGGCGTGGATAAGGGTATCCGCGTGCTCTCCGAGCTGAACGTCGCGCTGGCGCTGGGTCTGATCCTGTTCGTGTTGTTTATGGGCGATACCTCGTTCCTGCTCAATGCCTTAGTGCTGAACGTGGGCGACTACGTGAACCGCTTTATGGGCATGACGCTGAACAGCTTCGCCTTTGATCGTCCGGTGGAGTGGATGAACAACTGGACGCTCTTCTTCTGGGCGTGGTGGGTGGCGTGGTCGCCGTTCGTTGGCCTGTTCCTGGCACGTATTTCACGTGGCCGCACCATCCGTCAGTTTGTGATGGGCACGCTGATTATCCCGTTCACCTTTACACTGCTGTGGCTGTCGGTGTTTGGTAACAGTGCGCTGCATGAGATTATCCACGGCAACGCGACCTTTGCGCAGGAAGCGATGGCGCACCCGGAGCGCGGCTTCTACAGCCTGCTGGCGCAGTATCCGGCGTTTACCTTTAGCGCGTCCGTGGCGACCATTACCGGCCTGCTGTTCTACGTCACCTCGGCGGATTCCGGCGCGCTGGTGCTGGGCAACTTCACCTCGAAGCTCAAGGACATCAACAGCGACGCGCCAAACTGGCTGCGCATCTTCTGGTCCGTCGCCATCGGCCTGCTGACGCTCGGCATGCTGATGACCAACGGCATTTCCGCCCTGCAGAACACCACGGTGATCATGGGGTTGCCGTTCAGCTTCGTCATCTTCTTCGTGATGGCCGGGTTGTATAAATCTCTCAAAGTGGAAGATTACCGCCGCGTCAGCGCCAGCCGCGACACCGCGCCACGTCCGATGGGGGCGCAGGACAGGCTGAGCTGGAAGAAACGCCTGTCGCGCCTGATGAACTACCCGGGCACGCGCTACACCCGCCAGATGATGGAGACGGTCTGTTTCCCGGCAATGGAGGAGGTGGCGCAGGAGCTGAAACTGCGTGGTGCTTATGTGGAGCTGAAAAACCTGCCGCCGGAAGAGGGTGAAAACCTGGGGCATCTGGATCTGCTGGTGCATATGGGCGACGAGCAGAACTTTGTCTACCAGATCTGGCCGCAGCAGTACTCGGTGCCCGGGTTTACCTACCGGGCGCGCAGCGGGAAATCGACCTACTACCGGCTGGAGACCTTCCTGCTGGAAGGGAGTCAGGGAAATGATTTGATGGATTACAGCAAGGAGCAGGTGATTACGGACATTCTGGACCAGTATGAACGGCACCTGAACTTTATCCATCTGCACAGGGAAGCGCCGGGGAATAGTGTGATGTTTCCGGATGTTTAAACAAAATCTGAAAAATACGTTTTACTGTATTTAAATACAGTAAAACGTCCTGGTGTTTCTCAGGGAAGAGTAATATTGCTGCTGGAGCCTGATGGTGTCGCATCCAGGCGGTTGTCGCAATTCAGGAAGGAATAGTGGATGAGTCATGCGATAGAGTTTATCGAAACATCGCTCTTCACCCGGCAGATTAAAAGCATTGCTACGGATGATGAATTAAGGGAACTACAAAAAGAGCTCATTGCCAGGCCCGATAAAGGCGATCTTATCCAGCATACGGGTGGGTTACGTAAAATCAGGATGTCCGCAGGTTCAAAGGGGAAAAGAGGCGGAGCCAGGGTCATCTATTTTCTCGCAACGCGGGAGGTCATTTATTTCATCATGGCGTATCCAAAGAGCATCAAGGATAGCCTGACTGATGCTGAGAAAGCAGAGTTCAAAAAACTCACGACAGTTCTTCTGCATACCGCTTCCAATGTTGTTTCTGAAAGGTGTACAATGTACGCTATCAGGCATGAGGAGGTAGGTAATGAGTATCTTTGACGATGTGAAAGCTTCACTGGAAGAGGCCGTTGAGATCCAGGCTGGCAGGAAAGCCCCCTCAAGAGTGACGCGTTATGAGGTGGCTGATGTGCGGGCAATCAGAGAACAGCTAAGCGTCACCCAAAGTGAAATGGCGAAGGCGCTGGGCACGAGCGTTGATACGATAAAAAGTTGGGAGTCTAAACGTCGAAATCCAACGGGATTGGCGGCGAAAGTGCTGAATGTGATTCGGGAGAATCCTGCCTTTTTCAGAGCGCTTGCGGGGCAGTGAAGAGCCATCATGCCGGGTGGCGGCGATGCCTTACCCGGCCTACGATAGTGCAGTATTTGGATCTGCTGGTGAACATGGCGGTGAGCAGAACTTTTTCTACCAGATCTGCCCGCAGCAGTACTCGTTACTCTGGTTTACTCACCGGGCGCGTGCGGTTAAAATTTACCCAAGGAAGCTGTGAATGGAAATTACCTCGCTGGCAAGTACCTATAAATTTTTCATCCCTCTATTACCTTATTTGAAGAAATTGATTATTGTTGAAACATTCTTTTCTTTGTCAAATGAGAAGAAGGAAGAGGCTTTAGATTATTTGAAGGAAGGGATAAAAGAGGAAGACCCAATAGGAAAATACAAGCAAAAACTTAAGCTGTCTGATTTTAAATTGTGTGATGACTTTTATTTAAATATTTACATTCTTAGGTATTACCTTGAAAACATCAAGGAGCGCGGAGGTTTTTGTAAGTCTTTATTTCTTGTGAAAGGTTTTTATACTTATGAAAACTCTGAGGTGAAGCTTAAAAGGAATTTGTTATGGATTCCTTTCTTAATGTTTTTTTTAGGATTGTTTGCCGGTTATGGGGCTTTGTTGTTGTGGTGTGGGACAATATCTTACCCAATGAAATGGTTATATGTCGGTGGGTGTGCTTTTATATTTATTCAGTATGTTTACTATTCTGTTTACAGCTTGTTGAATTATATTCGCTTAAAATTGAAGGTTGAGGAATTTAATTTCTTAATAACGCTGTATCGCCTGGATGAGATGCTCAATAAACTATAGCAACTGGAAGAAGATTTACAGCAGTCAGTCGCGCGTTACAACAACGTGATCACCCGGTCGTTATTTAGTAACCAGTGAATTGTAAATAGCGTGTTTTCCTTAAACTCAGCCTGGGGGCGGGTCAGGGCCAGCGTAAGTGTTCTTTCATCGAGTCGCGTAATACGAGCACAGTCAAAATCCATAAAAGTCTTCACCTGCGGAAAGAGCGCCTTAAACAGACTCTCTTTGGCGCTAAACGTCAGCGTCAGCGCCAGCGCGAAAGGGTAGCCCGAACGCGTCAGGCACATCGCTTCCTGCACATCAATAATGCCGTCCTGGATTTCCCGGGCCTCACTGTCTGGAAGTATGGCTTCGCAATCAATACCCACCCGCGCATCGGGATGACGGACGACAACCGCCATTGCCTGCGTGCCGCTGTGGGTGATGCTGCCTGAAATGCCTTCTGGCCAGAGTGGTTCGCCGCTGGGGCCGATGCCGGGAACGGTGTGGTCAGGTAAGGCATGCGCGGCGGCGATGCGGCCAGCCAGATGCTCTGCTTTGCGTTTGCGTCCGGCGTTTGCAAGTTCAGCGTGATGGGGGAGCCAGAGGAGATCGGCGTCGGTGAAGGTCGTGGGATCGAAGGTGACGTGGTGGACGGTGTGGTTGGCGAGAATGAGCGTGCGGTGGGTGGTGTGCATGGTTTTCCCCTCACCCTGACCCTCTCCCCTGAGGGGAGAGGGAAGGATTGACTTCAGTGCCTTAAAAACGCGTATTCACGCTCATATACCAGGTGCGACCCGGCTCATTATACGTATACGCCCCTGCACCGTACATATACGCGCCGGTGGTGGCGTTACCTGTGGTCTGGGCATTACCCGCACGCCACTGGCGCTTGTCGAAGACGTTATCCACGCCGCCGGTCAGGCTGACGTTTTTGGTCATGTCCCAGGTCGCGCTCAGACCCACGATGCTGTACGGGCTGACTTCGTCTTTCTCAGAACCGGTCACCGGCTGACCTTTGTAGTTGTACTTCTTCGGCTGCTGCTTGCCGTACCAGGTGAAAGTCGACTGGAGCGACACGTCCTGATGGACCTGCCAGCTCAGGGTCGAGTTCAGCGTGTACTCCGGGATAATCGACAGACGATCGCCGGTCTCCTTGTTCTTGCTCTGCAGCATGTATGTAATATTGTTGGTCCAGTTAATGGTGTCGCTGACCGGCACGTTCAGGGAGCCTTCCAGCCCTTCAACCACCGCTTTCGGCACGTTTTCCCACTGGTAGATATCGGTCTGCACTTTACCGGAGGAGGTGTGACCAATCGGCGCGTAGCCCGCTTCAATCTTGTCGCGGTAGTCGTTGCGGAACCAGGTCACGCCCGCCAGCCAGCCGTCGCGCTTCCACTCCAGACCAATCTCTTTGTTGATGCTGGTTTCGGCCTTCAGATCCTCATTACCCATCATGTAGCAGCCCACGCCGTCGGAGCTGGCGTAGCAGCCCTGGCCTTTGCTGTAGAGCAGGTAGTTTGGGTTGGTCTGGTACAGGCTCGGCGCTTTGTAAGCCCGCGCGATCCCCATCTTCAGCGTGAAGTTATCCCCCAGACCTTGCGACAGGTTCAGGGACGGGCTCCAGTTATTGCCGACGATGGTGTGATGGTCGAAGCGCAACGCCGGGGTCAGCATGGTGCTGTCGGTTAGCTCCATATTGTTCTCGGCGAACAGGGAGAAAATCTCTGCCGAGGTGTATGGACTGCGATCGTTACTCATCCCCGGAATGGTGCCGCCCTGCTGGGTTTGCGTGAAGGAGGTGGAATCCTTCATGCGCTGCTGGTTCCATTCGGTGCCCAGCGTCAGATTCTGGTTGACGAGGAAATCAATCGGCAGGTTGATCTCGCTGTGCAGCATCACGTCGGCCAGGTCGGTGTCGGTGAATTTTTCGCTGTTGAACAGGCCTTCCAGCCCCCCCGCCAGCCCTTCGCCCAGACGGGAGTTGCGGGTGTGCTCGTACTGCGCCCAGTTGCTGGTGGTTATGCCGTTATCCCAGCCGCCGTTCCAGGTAACGGCGAAGTTCTGGCGATAGATACGGTTGGTCTCTTTGCCGTAATTCTTTTTCACCAGCGCGTTGTCGTTGTTGGTGTTCTGAGTATCACCCGCGTAGAGGTTGTTCTGACGGCTGTAACCTGCTTCAAATTCCAGGGACTGCATCGGCGCGAAGTCCCAGCGGACCACCCCGTTAATGTCTTTGTTCTCCACACCTTCCCGGCCAGCCGGCAGAGTATTGGCGTAGGCGCCGGTACGCTCAGACTGGTGACCCTGGTTGATGTCCCACGCGTCGGCTTGCGTTTTGTCCAGGTTACCAAACATGCGGAAGCTGAAATCGCCGCCAAGCGGGCCGCTCAGGCTGAAGTTGGTGCGTTTGGTGGAACCTTCGTCCTTGTGTTCTGGCGCATTCAGGTAGGTGTTCCAGGAGCCATGCCACTGGTCGTCGAACTTTTTGGTGATGATGTTCACCACGCCGCCTGCCGCACCGTTGCCGTAGCGCGCGGCCGCCGGTCCGCGGATCACTTCGATGCGCTCGATCATCTCTGGCGGTACCCAGCCGGTATCGCCGCGGGTATCACGCTCGCCGCGCCAGCCCAGACGGATGGAGTTACGGCTGGTTACCGGCTTGCCGTCGATCAGGATCAGGGTGTTTTCCGGCCCCATGCCGCGAATATCAATCTGACGGTTATTCCCGCGCTGGCCGCTGGTGGAGTTCCCGGTCAGGTTCACGCCCGGCATGGTACGGATGATTTCCGCCACGTCGCGCGCGGGCGGGTTTTTACGGATCTCATCGGCGGTGATGGTTGATACCCCCGGTGCCTGCAGGTTCTGCTCGGCGGCGGTGATGACCATGGTGTCTTCGTGCTGCGCGGAGGCGTTGTTATCGTCTGCCAGCGCGGGCAGCGCGGCGCCGTAAATCCCTAAATTGACCAGCAAGGCCAGAGAGTGAATCTTCTTATTCATTGTACGTCCTGCTTTTATGGTTGTTTTATGAGCGCTTCCCACAGCGCGGCCACTACGCTATTGCAAATGCAAATAGTTATCAATAATATTATCAATAAAATTTGCTCTGAAACAAAAAAGACTGTTAAACATGAGGTTATAAGGGTGACGGCGTTAACAACGGGCAGTGAAGCGTGGTGGCAGTCGAAAAACGGGCCTGAATGGACACGGGAAAAAGGGAAATATCGCGTCACGTTCTGGTGGCGTGACCCGGCAGGAACGCAAAGAACGTCACCGATCAAACGCGTCTGGCTCTACGTCACCGGCGTGACCGATCACCACCAGAATGCCCGCCCGCAATCCCTTGAACGCATCCCGGATACCGACGTCTGGCAGTGGCAGGGCGAATTTTTCCCCGCGTGGCGCGGGAGCTACTGTTTTATCCCCTCTGTGAATGAAAACGATTTTGCCGACGCCGTGTTCGCAGGCCAGAAGCCGGACCGCCTGGCGCTGCGCGAAGGCTGGCGAAAACTGCTGCCGCACGCGGTGTCTGACCCGCTGAATCCGCAGAGCTGGCGCGGCGGGCGCGGCCATGCCGTCTCGGCGCTGGAGATGCCGGAAGCACCGGTTCAGCCGGGCTGGCAACATTCCGATACCCCTCACAACGCGCCGGTCTGCATTGAATGGGAAAGCGCGCGCCTGAAAAACCGCCGCCGCGTATGGATTTTTACCACCGGGGACGAAAACCCTGAACGCCCGCTGGCCGTGCTGCTCGACGGTCAGTTCTGGGCGGAAAGCATGCCCGTCTGGCCTGCGCTGGCGTCGCTTACTGCCGGGCGCAAGCTGCCGCCAGCCGTCTACGTGTTAATCGATGTGATCGACATGGCGCATCGCAACAGCGAACTGCCCTGTAACCCCGATTTCTGGCTGGCGGTGCAGGAAGAACTTCTCCCGCTTGTCAAAAAACACGCGCCGTTCAGCGACCGCGCCGACCGTACGGTGGTGGCGGGCCAAAGCTTTGGCGGACTCTCTTCCCTGTATGCTGGCCTCAACTGGCCGCAGCGTTTTGGCTGCGTGCTAAGCCAGTCCGGCTCCTACTGGTGGCCGCATCGCGGCGGGCAGCAGGAGGGACGCCTTATCGAACAACTCAGGGCGGGGGAGATAACCGCGCGTGGGCTGCGCATTGTTCTGGAGGCCGGGCGCAACGAGCCGCTCATTTTCAATGCGAATCAGGCGATTTACGCCGAACTGCATGCGCAACAGCAGGTTTACTGGCGTCAGGTTGACGGCGGGCACGACGCGCTTTGCTGGCGCGGGGGGCTGACGCAGGGGCTGATCACCCTCTGGCAGCCGCTTATTCAATAACGGAGTCTGTATGGAATTCAGCAATCCTTTCGATAATCCGCAGGGACAGTTTGCCATTTTGCAAAACGACCAGGGGCAGTACAGCCTGTGGCCGCAGCAGTGCGAACTGCCGGCAGGGTGGCGTGTGGTGTGCGAAGCACAGTCCCAGGAAGCGTGCCAGCAGTGGCTGGCGGAACGCTGGCAAACGCTGGAACCGTCTCATTTTGCAAAGGGGAACGCATGAACTGTCTGCCTCTCGTTGCCGCCCAGCCGGGTATCTGGATGGCGGAACAGTTATCCACGTTGCCAAACGCCTGGAGCGTGGCGCACTACACCGAGCTGAAAGGGAATATCGACGCGCCGCTGATGGCAAAAGCCATTGCGGCAGGCATGATGCAGGCCGATACCCTGCGCACGCGCTTTACGCAAGAGAATGGTGAGGTGTGGCAGTGGGTTGATGAAACCTTCATTCTGCCGGAACCGTCCATCGTGCGCGTCGACTCGCATGACGCCGCTATGGCGCTGATGGAGACCGATCTCAACCAGAACCTGCGCGTTGACAGCGGCCAGCCGCTGGCGTTTCACCAGCTGATTCAGGTGGGGGATCAGTGCTGGTACTGGTATCAGCGTTATCACCATCTGGTGGTGGATGGCTTCAGTTTCCCGGCCATTACCCGCCAGATTGCCGCAATTTATTCCGCATGGCAAAAGGGCGAACCCACGCCTGAGTCTCCGTTCACGTCGTTTGCGGAGGTGGTGGAAGAGTACCAGCGCTATCGTGACAGTGAAGCCTGGCGGCGCGATGGTGCCTTCTGGGCCGAACAGCGCAAGCAGCTGCCTTCGCCGGTCTCGCTCTCTTCTGCGCCGCTGCCGGGTCGTGCCGCGACAACGGATATTCTGCGCCTGAAAATCGCCACTGACGGTCGCGCCTTTAGCCGGCTTGTACAGGCGGCAGGGCAGGTGCAGCGCGCCGAACTGGCGCTTGCGCTGGTGACGCTGTGGCTCGGGCGCCTCACCGGACGGCTGGACTACGCCGCCGGGTTTATCTTTATGCGCAGGATGGGATCGGCCGCGCTGACCGCGACCGGGCCAGTGCTCAACGTCCTGCCGCTGGCGGTGAATATCAATCCGCAGGAGAGCCTGCCGGACCTGGCGCAGCGCCTGGCGAACCAGCTAAAAAAAATGCGCCGCCACCAGCGCTACGACGCCGAGCAGATCGTGCGCGACAGCGGGAAAGCGGCGGGCGACGAGCCCCTTTTTGGCCCCGTGTTGAACGTGAAGGTGTTCGACTACCGGCTGGAACTCGACGGCGTGGAGGCCATCACCCACACGCTGGCGACCGGCCCGGTGAATGACCTTGAGCTGGCACTGTTCCCGGATGAACAGGGGGGACTCAGTATTGAAATCCTCGCCAGTAAGCTGCGTTATGATGAAGCGACGCTTACCCGTCATGTTGCCCGTCTGAACGCGATGCTCATGCAGTTTGCTGCCAACCCGGACCTGCGCTGTAGCGAGGTGGAGACCGTTTCAGAACAGGAGTATGCGCAGCTTGCGCGCATCAACGATACCGGGCTGGCGCTGCCGTCCACTACGCTCGCCGATCTGGTAGCGGAGCAGGCAAGCAACACGCCTGATGCCCCCGCGCTGGCGGATGCGCACATCGAGCTTACCTATCGCCAGATGCGTGAGCAGGTGGTGGCACTGGCAAACCTGCTGCGCGAGCGTGGCGTGAAGCCGGGCGACAGCGTGGCGGTGGCGCTGCCGCGCTCGGTGTTCCTGACGCTGGCCTTGCACGGCATTGTCGAAGCGGGTGCCGCGTGGCTGCCGCTGGACACCGGCTACCCGGACGACCGCCTGCGGATGATGCTGGAGGACGCGAAGCCGTCCCTGCTCATTACCACCGACGAGCAGCGTCCGCGCTTTAGCGATCTGCCGATTCCCTCCTTTAGTTACAACACACTATTACCGACCGCGGGGGCTGAGCCGCTGCGCCTGGCGAAGCCGGAGCAGACGGCGTACATCATCTTTACCTCCGGTTCGACGGGGCGTCCGAAAGGGGTGATGGTCGGGCACACTGCCATCGTTAACCGTCTGAAGTGGATGCAGGATCACTACCCATTGAACGCGAGCGACGTGGTGGCGCAGAAAACGCCGTGCAGCTTTGACGTGTCGGTGTGGGAGTTCTGGTGGCCGTTTATCGCCGGGGCGAAGCTGGTGATGGCCGAGCCGGATGCTCACCGCGATCCGCAGGCGATGCAGAGCTTCTTCGCGCACTACGGCGTGACTACTACCCACTTTGTGCCGTCGATGCTGGCGGCGTTTGTCGCCTCGCTGACGGCGGAAAACGTCGGGTGCTGCAACACGCTTAAGCAGGTGTTCTGCAGCGGCGAAGCGCTGCCGACGGCGCTGTGCCGCGAGTGGGAAGCGTTGACCCATGTGCCGCTGCATAACCTCTATGGTCCAACCGAAGCGGCGGTGGACGTCAGCTGGTATCCGGCGTTTGGCCCGGAACTGGCGGCTGTTAAAGGCAACAGCGTGCCGATCGGTTTCCCGGTGTGGAACACGGGGCTGCGCATTCTGGATGCGATGATGCGCCCGGTGCCCTTTGGCGTGGCGGGGGATCTTTACCTGACCGGCATCCAGCTGGCGCAGGGGTATCTGGGTCGTCCTGATCTGACCGCCAGCCGCTTTATCGCCGATCCGTTCGCCCCTGGCGAGCGGATGTACCGCACTGGCGACGTCGCCCGCTGGCTGGACAACGGCGCGGTGGAGTATCTGGGCCGCAGCGACGATCAGCTGAAAATTCGCGGCCAGCGCATCGAGCTCGGCGAAATCGACCGGGCGATGCTGTCGCTGCCGGACGTGGCCCAGGCCGTGGCGCACGCCTGCGTGTTCAATCAGGCGGCGGCAACGGACGGCGATGCGCGCCAACTGGTGGGGTATGTGGTCTCTGAATCGGGTCTGCCGCTGGATCGCGATGCGCTACTGGCATCACTCAAAGCACAGTTGCCGCCGCATATGGTGCCGGTGGTACTACTGCAAATCAGCGCGCTGCCGTTAAGCGCCAACGGCAAGCTCGACCGTAAGGCGCTGCCGCTGCCGGAGCTGACCAGCAAAACATCCGGTCGCGCGCCGGAAAGCGCAACCGAAATCGGCGTCGCGCAGGCGTTTGCCGCGCTGCTGGGCTGCGAGGTCAACGATACCGAAGCCGACTTCTTTGCCCTTGGCGGCCACTCGCTGCTGGCGATGCGCCTCGCGGCACAGCTGAGCCGCACGTTTGCCCGCAAGGTCACGCCGGGGCAGATTATGGTCGCCTCCACGGTCAGCAAGCTCAGCGCGCTGCTGGACTCGTCGATGAGCGACGCGCAGGCGCAGCGTCTGGGGTATGAAACCCTTCTCCCGCTGCGTGAAAGCGACGGCCCAACGCTGTTCTGCTTCCATCCGGCTTCCGGTTTTGCGTGGCAGTTTAGCGTGCTGGCTCGCTATCTTAGTCCGCGCTGGTCCATTACCGGCATTCAGTCACCTCGCCCGGACGGGCCAATGCAGCAGTGTGCGGATCTGGATGAGGTAATCGAACATCACCTGAAAACCTTGCGCGCACAGCAGCGGCAGGGACCGTATTACCTGTTCGGTTATTCCCTTGGCGGCACGCTGGCGCAGGGCATTGCCGCGCGTCTGTGCGCGCAGGGGGAAGTCGTCGCGTTCCTCGGCCTGCTGGATACCTGGCCGCCGGAAACCCAGAACTGGGCAGAGAAAGAGGCGAACGGCCTCGACCCGGCAGTGCTGGCGGAAATCGAGCGCGAGCGACAGGCGTTTATCGCCGCTCAGCAGGGACAGGGCTCCAGCGAACTGTTTAGCGCTATTGAGGGCAACTACGCTGACGCGGTGCGCTTGCTCACCACGGCACACAGTGCGCGCTTCGAGGGTAAAGCGACGCTGTTTGTGGCCGAGCGCACGCGCACGCAGGATCCGCAGGTTGCGTGGGCGCCATGGGTAGGTGAACTGGAGGTGTACAGCCAGGACTGCGCCCACGTGGATATCATTTCACCGCAGGCGTTTGAGAAGATTGGGTCGGTGTTGAGGGAGATATTGGGGTAGTGAAACTGCCCGGTGGCGCTGCGCTTACCGGGCCTACGGGAGCTGAGTGTAGGCCGGGTAAGGCGAAGCCGCCACCCGGCAATTACCGCCGACCTAAAGGTACCACCAGCGGCGTCCCCGCCACTGGATCGTCAATAATCATGCAGCGCATGCCGTAGATCCGCGCGATCAGCTCTGGCGTCACAATCTCCTTCGGCGCGCCCTGCGCCACAATCTCGCCATCGCGCAGCGCAATCAGATGCGTGGCGTAGCGGCACGCCTGGTTCAAATCATGCAGTACCGCCGCCAGGGTGTAGCCCTGCGTGCGGTTCAGCTCGCTCAGCAGCTCCAGCAGGTCAATCTGATGGCTGATATCCAGCCAGGTCGTCGGTTCGTCCAGCAGCATGATGGCGGTCTCCTGCGCCAGCACCATCGCGATCCACGCCCGCTGGCGCTGCCCGCCGGAGAGGGTGTCCACGCTTTGCAGCGCGAGATCGGTAATCCCGGTCGCCCGCATTGCGCGGTTGACCGCCTCCTCATCCTCTTTACGCCAGCGGGTAAACAGCGGCTGGTGCGGGTAGCGCCCGCGCGAAACCAGCTCCAGCACCGTGATGTCTCCCGGCGTGGTGGCGTTTTGCGCCAGCAATCCGATGCGCCTGGCCACCTCTTTGCTGGGGAAGCGCTGGATCTGCTCGCCGTCGAGGAATACGTTGCCCTCAACCGGCGTCATCAGGCGGCTCAGCGTGCGTAGCAGTGTCGATTTACCGCAGCCGTTCGGGCCGATGATTGCCGTAAAATGGCCGTCCGGGATCGCGACGGTTAAATCACGGGCAATGATTTTTTTGCCGTAGCCGAGGGTGAGTTTTTCGCCGCGCAGGCGGGAGAGGGTATCGGTCATTTCTTGCGTGACTCCTGAACGAGCAAGACGATGAGGTAAATCCCGCCGAGGCTGACGGTCACGACGCCCACCGGCAGTTGATAAGGCATAAACAGCTGCCGGGCGCAGAGATCCGCGGCCAGCAGCAGCACCGCGCCGCACAGCGCCGCCTGGGTCAGACCCCAGCGCGCGGTGCCGCTAAGACGACGGGCGATATGCGGCGCCACCAGGGCGATAAATGAGATTGGCCCGGCGATGGCGGTAGCGGCTGCGGTCAGCAAGACCGCCACCAGCATCAGCATCAGGCGCGAGCGCTCAACGCCGACACCCAGCGCGCAGGCGCTGTCGTCGCCCATCTCCAGCAGACGCATGCGCCGCACCAGCAGCAGTGCGGCAATAAACATCAGCACAATCAATGGCGCGGCGGGCCAGGTTTTGCCCCAGGTCAGGCCGTTGAGCGAGCCGGCGTACCACAGCCCGGCGGAGAGCGCGGTTTCCAGCGAGGCCTGCAGCAGCAGCCAGGTATTAAACGCCATCAGCATGGCGCGCACGCCGATACCGATGATGATCAGGCGGAAGGTGTCGATACCGTTGCGCCAGGCAAGCAGCCAGATAAGCAGGGACGTGAGCATGCCGCCCGCCATCGCCGTAAAGGTGATGGCCGTCAGGTGCTGACCAAACAGCACCATCGCCACCAGCACGCCGCTCCAGGCGCCGGTATTGAGGCCCATCACGTCCGGGCTGCCGAGCGGGTTGCGCATCAGCGACTGGAATATCGCACCGCTGACGCCGAGCGCCGCGCCCACCAGAATCGCCATCGCCACGCGCGGCAGTCGCCATTCGGTGACCACCAGGGAGAGGTTGCGCGGTGCGCTGCCGAGCAGGGCGTTAAAGACCTGAGTAAAATCGAGCGTGACCGCGCCGCTGCGCAGGCTCCAGACCGCCAGCAGCAGAATGGCGACAAGCAGCAGTGCGACGCTGGTCATTAAACGACGGGACGGGGCCATCATACGGCACCTCCGCGTTTACGGCGCACGAGGAAGATCAGCACCGGCGCGCCGATAAAGGCGCTGACCACCGAGACGCGCAGCTCGCCGGGCACCAGAAGACGACCCACAACATCGGCCACCAGCAGCAGGGCGGGCGTTGCCAGTAGCGTCACCGGCAGCGACCAGCGGTGATCCGCCCCCACCAGCCAGCGCGCCATGTGCGGCATCATCAGGCCGATAAAGGCTATCGGGCCGACAACCGCCGTCGCGCTGCCGCACAAAACGGTGATGACCAGTAATCCCGTCAGCTGGGTCCGCGCCACGCGGTTGCCGAGCGCGGTGGCGGTGTCGCTCCCGAGACTCAGGCTGTTCAGCGCCCGGCTTAACAACAGCGCCACGGCGGCGGCGATAACCACCGGGATCGCCACCACTTTTAAGGTGTCCAGCGTGCGGATATCCAGCGAGCCGGCCTGCCAGAAACGTAGCCGATCGTAGACGTCCGGGTTGAGCAGGGCGATGCCGCTGGATAGCCCTTCCAGCACCGCGCCGAGCGCCACGCCTGCCAGCGTTAAGCGAACCGGACTCAGCTGCCCGCCGCCCTGGCTGCCGGTAAACGCCACCACCAGCGAGGCGGCCAGCGCGCCGCAGAAGGCCATCACCAGTTGTTCAGACGGCGAGGTCAAACCGAGCAGCGCCGCGCCGAGCACGATGGCAAAGCTGGCTCCGGCGTTAACGCCGAGAATGCCGGGGTCCGCCAGTGGGTTACGGGTGAGGGTTTGCATCAGCGCACCGGCAAGACCGAGTGCGCCACCGGCCAGCAGCCCGGCGAGCGTGCGGGGCAGACGGGCGTCGAGCACGATAACGCAGTCGGCGCTCTGACAGGTGCCGGTGAGCGCATCAACGATAACGGATGCGGGTAGCGGCTTCGCGCCGACCAGCAGGCTGAGTGCAATCGCCAGAATTAACAGCAGCAATAAAACGGGCACGGCAAGGGCGCGCACCGAAGAAGAGGAAAACGACATAGCAACATCCATGACTTGATAATGATAGTGATTATCGTTATCTATCTTATTTGGCTATGTTAGCATGTGCGCCCATGGAAAGGGTAGAATTACACTCAAGGCTTTGTCATGAATCAAAAATCCTGGCTGCTCAACCTCAGCCTGCTTAAAACACACCCGGCGTATCGCGCTGTATTTATCGCCCGCTTTATCTCCATTTTGTCCCTCGGCCTGCTCGGCGTGGCTGTGCCGGTACAGATCCAGACCATGACGCACTCCAGCTGGCTGGTGGGCCTTTCGGTCACCTTAACCGGTGGGGCGATGTTTATCGGCCTGATGGTCGGCGGCGTGCTGGCGGACCGCTACGAGCGTAAAAAGCTGATCCTGCTGGCGCGCGGCACCTGCGGGGTGGGGTTTGTCGGGCTGTGTCTGAACGCCATGCTGCCTGAGCCGTCGCTGGTGGTCATTTACGCGCTTGGCCTGTGGGACGGTTTCTTTGCCTCGCTGGGCGTGACGGCGTTGCTGGCGGCCACGCCTGCGCTGGTGGGGCGCGAAAACCTGATGCAGGCCGGGGCGATTACCATGCTCACCGTCCGTCTGGGCTCGGTGATTTCGCCTATGGTCGGCGGTCTGCTGCTGGCAACGGGTAACGTGGCCTGGAACTACGGGCTGGCAGCGGCGGGCACGTTTATCACCACGCTGACGCTGCTGCGCCTGCCGCTTCTGCCCCCGCCGCCGCAGCCGCGCGAGCATCCGCTGAAATCACTGAAGGCGGCCATTCGTTTTCTGTTCAGCAACCCGCTAATCGGCGGGATTGCGCTGCTCGGCGGCCTGCTGACCATGGCGAGTGCGGTGCGCGTGTTGTACCCGGCGCTGGCGGGCGAGTGGCAGATGAGCGCTTCGGAGATAGGCATTCTCTACGCCGCCATTCCGCTCGGCGCGGCATGCGGTGCGCTGACCAGCGGCAACCTGGCGCAGAGCGCGCGTCCGGGATTGATTATGCTGCTTGCCACGCTGGCCTCGTTTATCGCCATTGGCTTCTTCAGCCTGATGCCGGTGTGGGCGCTGGGCGTGATGTGCCTGGTGATTTTCGGCTGGCTGAGCGCCATCAGCTCGCTGTTACAGTACACCCTGATCCAGACCCAGACGCCGGAAGGGATGCTGGGGCGCATTAACGGCCTGTGGACCGCGCAGAACGTGACGGGCGATGCCATTGGCGCGGCGATCCTCGGCGGCCTGGGGACGATAATGACCCCGGTGGCGTCGGCGAGCAGCAGCGGGTTTGTATTAGCCGCTATTGGCGGGATTTTATTGATGTCGTTGGCAGAATTGCGCCGATTCAGGCAGGAGGTTGTGTTTAATAACGGTGC
>NZ_RXRN01000030.1:0-53553 GCF_003986875.1 Enterobacter sp. WCHEn090032 | reverse complement strand
GAAGGTGGTGATCACCGATCCGGCAGGCCATGCGGGCGAACCGTCTGATGACTTTAAATTTATCGTCGATCTGGAAGCACCAGTCAAACCTGTCATTGGTGACGTTGAGGATGACGTCGGCCCGGTTTCCGGCCCGATTCACAACGGGGACACCACCGACGACACCCAGCCGGTATTCAGTGGCGACAACGGTACGCCAGGCGACACCGTGCGCCTGATTATTGACGATGAAGTGGTAGGTACCGCGATTGTCGGCGATGACGGCAAATGGGAAGTCACGCCTGAGAAACCGCTGCCAGAAGGGGATCATGAAGCGGTTGTCGTGATCGTTGATCCGGTCGGTAACGTCAGCGATCCGTCCGATCCGATCGGCTTCATCGTTGATACCACGCCGCCGGTAAAACCGACGATTGATAGCGTGTTTGATAATGCGGGGCTGAAAACGGGCAACCTGACGAGCGGTGATATCACCGATGACAGCACTCCGGACTTTACCGGTACCGCTGAGAAAAACAGCGTGGTGCGCATCATTGTCAACGGTAAAGAAGTGGATTCCGTTACCGCCGATCCAACCGGTAAATGGACCTGGACACCGTCTCCGGCGCTGACCAACGGCCACTACGATGTGCGCGTGATTGCTGAAGACAAGGCCGGGCTGCGCTCTGAGCCGTCTGACGCGTTCTCGTTCGATCTGGTCGCAGGCGGCGTGCCGACTGCGCCAGCCATTACCGATGTGATTGACGATGTAGATGCCTACACCGGCACCGTACAGCAGGGCGGTATCACGAACGATGACAAACCGACCATCACCGGTACCGGTCAGGACGGGACCACGGTTTACCTGTACGACGGCACGAATCCGCTGCCGATCGGTAGCGCTGTGGTCAAGGATGGCACCTGGACTATTGATTTCGACACGCCGCTGGCGCAGGGCGAGCACCGCTTCCGCGCGGTCGCGGAAAATGCCGTTGGCAACCGCAGCCCGGAAACCGGCGAGTGGGTGATTATTGTCGATTCTGTTAAACCGCTGGCGGCCACGGATATTGAACTGTGGGACGACTTCGGTACGCCAGGCATTATCGCCAATAACGACACCACCGATGACAACACCCCGACCTACCGCGGCAAGGGCGAGCCTGACGGTACCGCGATCATCGATCTGGGTAACGGCACCACGGTGCGCGTGCCGATTGATGGCAGCGGTAACTGGAGCTACACCCCGGCGCCTGCGCTGGCGGACGGTGACTACACCTGGAAAGTCTCGATTGAAGACAAAGCGGGGAACATGGGCCCAGAGTCCGACCCTATCCACTTTATCGTCGATACCAGCCACAACGGCGTCTCTATTAGCCACGTGGAAGATGATGAAGGCGCGCTGAAAGGCAATCTGGCCAGCGGCAGCCATACCGATGACACGACACCGACCGTTGTGGGCCGCGCGACGCCTGGTGCCGAGGTCAAAGTCTACCTGGACGGTAAGTTTGTCGACAGCGTGATCGCCAACCCGACGACCGGTGAGTGGAAATACACCTTCAACCCGGCGCTGACCGCTGACGGAACGTACCAGATCACCGCCAGTGAAAATACCGGCACCGGTGACAGCGCCCAGACCGCGCCGTTTGAACTGACGCTGGACACCCGCGTACCGGTTGGCTCGTTTGATAGCGTTTCCGATGACGTCGGCCTGGTGCAGGGCGATCTGGCCAACCCGGCCGTGACCGATGACACCACGCCAACTCTGCACGGGACCGGCGTCGCGGGCGATACCGTCTTTATTTACAACGGTACCACGCTGCTGCATACCGTGACCGTTGGTCCGGACGGGTCATGGAACTACACCCTGCCGGCACAGAACAACGGCACGGAGCTGTCCCTGACGACGGTATTCCAGAGCCCGACCGGCGTGAGAAGTGCGCCGTCCGCGGAGTGGAAAATCACCATTGATACCGAAGCCCCGGTAGGCAGCGCGGTGGTGGATGCGATGACCCATGACTCCGGCGTCAGCGGCAGCGACTTTATTACTAACAATGGTCAGGCCGGTGGTCTGGTCAGCGGCTATCTCTCCGCGCCGCTGGAAGCGGGCGGCAAGGTGCTGGTCTCTACTGACGGCGGGAAAACCTGGCTTGAAGCGATGGTTGACGGCGACAAATGGGCGTTTGTTGACGGGCAGGCACACAGCGCGGACTGGACGGTGCTGACCCGCGTGGTCGATGCCGCCGGGAACTATACCGAATCCTCCCAGAAAGTGGTGCTGGATCAGGTAGCGCCGGATGAACCGACCGACGTGGTGCGCAGCGGTAACGACGTGACGGTAACGCTGCCGGGCAGCGGGATTGTTGAGGGCGACACCGTGCTGGTGAAGAGTGGCGACATTACCGTCACCCATACGCTGACGGCGACAGACATCGCCAACGGCAACGTGACTTTGACCATGCCTGCGGGTGGCTACACCGATATTCCGGTCGGCGCGGCGATTGTTGACGCGGCGGGTAACAGCTCCAGCTACCGCACCAGCGCGTTCACCAGCACCAACAGCTTCGAAGACGATACGGAGTTCGCGGACATTAATGCAGGCGCATGGGTGCACGGGATGCGTTTCTCCCACACGCCAGATACCGGCACGGCGGATTATGAGTTCGACAGACAGGTCATTGGCACGGGCAGCACCAACAGCCTGTATCTGTACAGCACTTCTACGGATACCGGGATGGCAGCCAGCATGTTTGTTGACTTCCAGTATGGCGCTAAAACGATCGATTTCGTGTTCAACCCGCGCTTTGCCGGTCCGTCGACGGTGGTGACGTTCTACGACGTCAACGGCGATGTGATTAGCTCTCAGCCGGTGAACGCCTTCATCGGCAACCGTAACGTCCCGGTGTCGTTCACCAGCCCGGATGATACCCCGGTTTACCGGATGGAGATCCATCACGAGGAACTGGCGAGCAGCTCTGGCTTTGGTTTCAGCATCGATAACCTGGTGGTGAGCGGAACGGCGAAAACAGTAACGCCTGGCGAATTCCTGGCGGATAACCAGGGCGATGTCTGGTACGGCGACGCGGCGGACAACCTGTATCAGGTTGCGGACGTGGCCAGCCTGACCAATACGGTGATTCAGGGCGGAGAAGGGACCGACACGCTGAAGCTGCTGGGGGCGGATCAGCACCTCGACCTGAGCGCGCTGACGCACCCTGTTCAGTCAGTGGAAGTGTTCGACATTACGGGAACAGGTAACAACACCCTGACGCTGAGCGCGGGGGATGTGCTGGAAAACGCCACGCAGAACCTGTTCCACGACAACGACTTCAACCAAATGATGGTGAAGGGCGACGCGGGCGACGTGGTGAACCTGAGCGACCTGCTGCCGAACGGTATGGACCCGGGTAACTGGACCGATGGCGGGACGGTGAATGTTGGAGGAGTGGAGTATCAGTCTTACCAGATGGATAGCCTGAACACCGAGATCCTCGTTCAGATGGGAGTGACGGTCACGCTACAGAACCATTAATTGATACCAGGAAAGGGAGGTTCCTTCGCCGGAACCTCCAGAGTTTTAGACCAGAACATAAACAGAATTTATTTGGAAAATTTTATGAAAAAGACCATTGCTTCTACTAACAATACCGAACCCAACATCACCGCTCTGCCGCCGCTGCCAACGGACGTTTTACTGTGGAACGACTACCAGTTCCCGCGCGAAATTCACAACGGTGATCCGAGTGAAGATAACACCCCAACCTTCAGCGGTAAGGGTGAGCCGGGCATGACGGCGGTGATCGACCTCGGTGGCGGTCAGAGCGTTCGCGTACCGGTAACCGCAGCAGGCACCTGGAGCTGGACGCCAGCACCAGCGCTGGCTGACGGCAATTATACCTGGTCTGTTTCCCTGGAAGACGCGCAGGGCAACCGGGGGCCTTCTACCGCGCCCATCAGCTTCACCATTGATACGGTGGGTAACGCGGTTTCCATCAGCCACGCTGAAGACAACACCGGTCCGCTGACCAACCCGCTGGCAAGCGGCAGCAGCACCGATGACGTGAACCCGGTTATCGTGGGCACGGCAACGCCTGGCTCGCTGGTCACCCTGTACGTTGATGGCGAACCTGTTGGCTCGAAGACCGCTGATCCGGTAACTGGCGAGTGGGCCATCGAAATCAAACCGGCACTGGAATCGGGTAAGACTTATGAAATTACCGCGGGTGAGTATAGCGGCCCGGGTGAGATCCCTGCGCCGACGCGTCCGTTCCTGCTGACCATCGACACCGTTGTGCCGACGGGCACCTTCGATCGCATCGAAGATAACGAAGGCCGTTATCAGGGCGATGTGGCGAACCCGGGTGTGACCGATGACACCACTCCAACCCTGCACGGTACCGGCCGTCCGGGTGATACCGTGTTCGTGCGCAACGGCAGCGACATTATTGATTCTGTCACCGTTCGCCCTGATGGCAGCTGGGAATATACCCTGCCTGAACAGAAGAACGGCACTGCGCTGGACGTCAGCGTGGTCTTCCGTGGCCCAACGGGGGTGGAAAGCGCACCGACTGCGCCGTGGAAGCTGGTGATTGATACCGAAGCGCCGAACAAACCGATCATTGGTGATGTGGAAGACGACCAGGGCCCGGTTGTTGGCCCGATTCACAACGGCGACACCACCGACGACACGCAGCCGGTATTCAGCGGCGAAGGCGCCGTGCCTGGCGATACCGTTGAGCTGATTGTTGACGATGAAGTGGTCGGTACGGCTACCGTGGGCGACGACGGTAAATGGGAAGTGACCCCGGAAAACCCACTGAAAGACGGTGAGCATCAGGCCGTGGTGGTGATCAGCGATCCGGCAGGTAACGCCAGCGATCCGTCCGATCCGATCGGCTTTATCGTGGACACGCAGCCACCGGCGAAACCGACAATTGATACCGTGTATGACGATGCAGGTCAGCAGACCGGCAATATCGCAAACGGCGGTATCACGGACGACAGCACCCCGGACTTCACCGGTACCGCCGAGAAGGGCAGCCTGGTGTACATCATCATCAACGGCAAAACCGTTGACTCGGTGACCGCCGACGCCGCGACCGGTATCTGGACCTGGACACCGACGCTGGGCCTGGCGAACGGTCATTACGACGTGAGCGTGGTGGCTCAGGACAAAGCGGGGCTGCGCTCCGAGCCGTCTGACACCTTCTCGTTTGATCTGCTGGCGGGCGGTATTCCGACGGCACCGGCCATCACGGACGTGATCGACGACGTTGACGCACATGTGGGGACAGTACAGAACGGCGGCATCACCAACGACGCGCGCCCAACCATTACCGGTACCGCGCAGGATGGCACTACGGTCTATCTGTACGATGGTACAAACCCGAACCCGATCGGCAGCGCCGTGGTGAAGGGCGGCCGCTGGACCATTGATTTTGATGCCGATCTGGCGCAGGGCGAGCACCGCTTCCGCGCGGTGGCAGAAGATGTGACAGGTAACCGCGGCCCGGAAACCGGTGAGTGGGTCATTATTGTGGACTCCGTCGATCCGCTGGCACCTACGGACATTGAGCTGTGGGACGACTTCGGCACGCCGGGCCTCATTGCTAATGGCGACACCACCGATGACAACACCCCAACCTACCGTGGTAAGGGTGAAGCGAACGGCACCGCGATTATCGATCTGGGTAACGGCACTACCGTGCGCGTGCCGGTAGACGAAAAAGGTCACTGGAGCTACACCCCGGCGCCGGCGCTGGCGGACGGCGACTACACCTGGAAAGTCGCGATTGAAGATAAAGCGGGGAACGTCGGTCCGTCTTCTGACCCTATCCACTTTATTGTGGACACCAGCCACAACGGCGTGTCCATCAGCCACGTGGTGGACGATCAGGGTGACTTTACCGGCAACCTGGGCAGCGGTAGCCATACCGATGACACGACCCCAACCGTGGTGGGCCGTGCGACGGCTGGCGCCCTGGTGAAGGTGTATGTTGATGGCAAATTTGTCGACAGCGTACGTGCTGACGCCGTGACCGGTGAATGGCAGTACACCATCAGCCCGGCGCTGACGGTTGATGCGACCTATAAGATCACCGCCAGCGAAGATGCAGGCGCAGGTGAGAGTGCGCAAACCGCACCGTTTGAGCTGACGCTGGATACCCGCGTGCCGACCGGTTCGCTGGATCGCATCGCGGATGACGTAGGTCTGGTGCAGGGCGACCTGGCCAACCCGGCGGTGACCGATGACACCACCCCGACCCTGTATGGTAAGGGCGTGGCGGGGGATGTGGTCTTTATTTACGACGGCACCCGACTGATTGACTCTGTCACCGTAGGGCCAGCGAACACCTGGAACTTTACCCTGCCGCAGCAGAACAACGGCACTGAGCTGTCCCTGACGGCGGTATTCCAGAGCCCGACCGGCGTGAAGAGTGCCTCAACGGCACCGTGGAATATCACCATTGATACGCAGGCACCGGATGCGCCAACGATCAAGGGCATGTATGACGATACGGGTACGCTGATTGTCGACGGTAGCCGTTCACGCGACGCGACGCCGGAGCTGCGCGGTACCGCTGAGAAAGGCAGCCTGGTGAAAATCTATGGCCCGGACAGCAAAGAGCCGATTGCCTCGGTCTATGCCGACACGAACGGCGAATGGAAATGGACCTCGCCAGTACTGTCCGATGCAAAACACGACTTCTACGTGAGGGCGCAGGACAAGGCAGGGAACGTCTCCGGTGAGTCCAACCACTACGGTCTGGAAGTGGACACGAAATCGACCACGCCGGTTATTCTCGGCGCGTACGATGACGTGGAAGGCGGTATCTATAAAGCACTGGTACCGAACGGTGGGCTGACCAACGACGCAAATATGGAGCTGCGCGGGACGGCGGAAGCGAACAGCATCGTCTACATCTACAACGCGTATAACGACGCGGTGCTGGATACGGTTAAAGCCGGTCCGGACGGTAAATGGAGCTGGGAGCGTGCGGTCGCGAATACCGCTGAAGGCCGTCCGCACATGTTCTACACCATCGCCAAGGACGACCTGGGCAACGTCTCCGCAAAATCGGCGACCTACTCACTGAACGTGGATACGGTCAATGCCGCGCCGGTGATCACCGGTTCCTGGGATGATGTTCAGGGTGGTGTGTATAACGGTTTGGTGGGTAACGGCGGCGTTACCAACGACAGAACGCTGGATTTACGCGGCACGGCGGAAGCGGGCAGCGTGGTGTATATCACCAACCCGGCCAACGGCGCGGTGTATGGTTCGACCACGGCAGGTACGAATGGACAATGGTCATTCCCGGTCACGACCAACTATAACCAGACGTATAACTTCCAGGCTTATTCAATT
This sequence comes from Enterobacter sp. WCHEn090032, assembly GCF_003986875.1. Taxonomy (NCBI): domain Bacteria; kingdom Pseudomonadati; phylum Pseudomonadota; class Gammaproteobacteria; order Enterobacterales; family Enterobacteriaceae; genus Enterobacter; species Enterobacter sp. WCHEn090032. Next base: position 46,211 of record NZ_RXRN01000030.1, on the reverse strand, counting down.
GATAAAGCCGGAAACCGTTCGGTGAACTCGACGAACTTCGCGATCACCGTGGATACCGTGGTGGCCGCGCCAAACGTCACCGTTATCTCTGATAACGTGGCGGGCGGTAAAGTCGGTAACCTGGTTGACGGCGAGCGTACGAACGACAACCGTCCAACCATTACAGGTAATGGTGCGGAAGCGGGCGCTAAGATTGAGATTGTGCTGGCGCTGGGTAACCAGGGCTGGAGTAACAACAACCTCGTGTACACCACCACCGCCAAAGCCGATGGCACCTGGAGCATCGAAATTCCTAACGCATTGCAGGACGGAACCTGGTACTTCCGTGCCAAACAGACCGACCTGGCGGGTAACACCAGTGCTCTGGGCAATCAACATTATGTTGTGGTCGATACCGCAGTGGCTGCACCAACCGTAACGGTTATCTCGGATAACGTAGCGGGCGGTAAAGTCGGTAACCTGGTGGATGGTGAACGTACCAATGACAACCGTCCAACCATTACAGGTAACGGTGCGGAAGCGGGCGCTAAGATTGAGATTGTGCTGGCGCTGGGTAACCAGGGCTGGAGTAACAACAACCTCGTTTACACCACCACCGCCAAAGCCGATGGCACCTGGAGCCTGGAAATTCCGAAGGCGCTGCAGGATGGCACATGGTATTTCCGCGCCAAACAGACCGATCTGGCGGGTAACACCAGTGCACTGGGCAACCAGCATTATGTGGTTGTCGATACGGTTAACGCCGCACCGACCATTACCAGCGTGATGGATAACGTCGGAAATGAAACGGGTAACGTAGCGAACCTGGGGAAAACGGATGACAGCACACCAACGTTAAACGGTACGGCAGAGGCAGGCAGCACGGTCTATATCGCCGTGAATGGCGTAACGTACAGCACCGTCGCCACCAACGGCAACTGGAGCTTTACGCCACCAGCGTTGCCGCTGGGTAACCATACCTTTAGCGTGTTCTCGATTGACCAGGCGGGTAACAAGAGTGCGGGTGTGTCACGTAGTCTGACGATTGTGTCGCCGAAAACGAGCGGATTTGAGAATTTCGATTCTTATCCGATTGAAACAATGAATAAAGGAACATATACGTCAAAAAATGGCCTGAAATTTACGTTGAACGACAACTACTATCCTGGATACGGCGGGGCGATGACGCATACAGATGCCTACGGCGGCCGTGCATTAGCGCCATTTGGCAATATGACCATGCATTTCGATGGTGTGAATGCGGTAAGCATGAAGATTTCTGGTGCGAATGATGCCATTCAATCGAGTGTCGTGAAGTCAACTTACGTTGTCTACGATACCGCTGGAAAGGTGATTACCTCCGGATATCTGCCTTCAGGAAATGCCACATTCTCCGCCACCGCACCAGCGGGACGCGAGATTGGTGATATTGTGTTCAATATGGGACGCGGTGCCAGCAGTGGTCTGTCGGGTGGTGGTAACACGACCAACACCGATCAGTACCTGATTGATGACGTTCGCTGGACGGTTAACACCTCACGCTCTGCTTCCAGAAGCATGATGATGAACACCGAAGAGCAGCATGACGATAATAACCATCTTGTCAGTACGCTGAACGATCGTGAGATCAATCTGGATAACCTCCAGCACAAGACCATCGATCTGACCAACAGCAAGCAGGACAAGCTGAATATCAGTCTGCACGACGTGCTGACCCACGCTGAAAAAGACCTGTTCATTGCTGATGGCAACAAGCAGTTGATGGTGCAGGGGAATAAAGGCGATGTGGTGAACCTGAACGAACTGCTGCCTGACAACAGCGATCCGGGTAACTGGACCAACGCAGGTAACGTCAAGGTCTCCGGTGTGGAATACCAGGTGTACCACATGGAAAACCATGACGTGGAGCTGCTGGTACAGACCGGCGTCACCGTCAACGTGAATAATCACTAACTAAAACTTTTCCGGGCCCCTGAGAGGGGGCCCGTGGAGGATTTATGACTTTTTTCAAGACCTCTTTATTCGCGGCGCTGTTTACCTCCTCCGCATTGATCATTCACCCGGCACTGGCGGCGGAAAACTTTGGTAAGACGTATCAGCCCGTTGCGCCTGTCGGCCAGACGCAAACCCAGGTGGTTTACTACCGTGACGCCAGCAATACCGCAGGCGGCGCAGCGCATATTTATGTCGATAATGAATTCCACGACGCCCTGCTGCCGGGCGGCTATACCGTTTTCTGTCTGGCGCCGGGCAAGCACAATCTGGGCGCGTACCAGAATGATGCGCCACAGTATCGCGGCAAAGAGCAGGGCTACAACGTCGAGATGAGCGGCGGTCAGACCTACTTCGTGCGCGTCAACCACACGATGAATGCCGTGCCGGAAGCGCGGACCCGCGAGCAGGCGGAAAAGGATCTTGTGGGGCTGCGCGAGCAGATCCACGTGCTGTCCCGTGCCTCCAGCGTCGAAGCCTGTAAGAATCTTGCGCCACAGTACAAGGATTACACCCTCTCCGGGGATGTGATGTTCCGCTTTGGTCAGTCTGGCGTGAAAGGTGTTTCCGCTCAGGGTCATCAGGCGGTGAAAGATCTGGTGGCGACGATCAGACGTGAAAACGTTGAACTGAAGCAGATCCAGGTTATCGGCCACACGGACGCCATTGGCAGCGATCGCAGCAACTATGCCCTTGGTCTGAAGCGTGCCCAGACCGTCCGCACCATGCTGGCAGAAAACGGTCTCCCGGCGCGCCTGATGACCGCTTCCAGCGTGGGCAGCGATGAGCCTGTGGTGAACGACTGCGCGGCATCCGATAAAAAAGCCCTGATTGCCTGCAATGCGCCTAACCGTCGTGTGGTAGTGCGTGTCAGCGGTGGTCAGGATGTAAGTGCGCCAGCACAAAAGTAGTTTATTTTTCATCTGTTTATGCCGGGTGACGCTTCGCTTACCCGGCCTGCTTTACGGAAAGCATTTTCCTACCCCTTCCTTTTTCGTGTCAAAAAATAAGCAGGTCCATTGAGACAGGTCTCATTAAGGCAAGACCATTCCGCGTGACAGAATATTCCTAATTCACTGCAAAAAGTTAATTTATCTTTTTGATTTAATTGTCTTTTAACAACCAGGAACACGCGAAATATGGAATCCTCAATGGCCAATACCCAGGAGGAACAGCTGCACACGCTCGCCCGTGATACCCGCCTGAATGACGACTCTCTGCTCAGAAGCATTGCCTGGCTGTCTGAGCATTATGGTCTGGGTAAAAGCGACGATGTGTTGCTGGCTGGTCTGCCTGTCGAACAAATCCTCACACCCTCTTTAGCGCTTGATGCGCTCAAAAACGCCGGTATCACCGGGGGGCTCATCAAGCGTAACAGCGCTGAACTGCCCGAGCAGGTTTTCCCCATGATTCTGCTACGCAAAGGTGCGGGCGGCATGGTGCTGCTTGCGCGCGAGCGTCGTAAAAATGCCGATGATAAATGGGATCTGTTTTACACCCTGATCATGCCGGAAGTGGGTAACGAGCCGGTTGAGCTGAACCATGAGGCGCTCAGCGAGCTGTATGTCGGTTATGCCATTGCGGCCAAGCCGACGGCGCGCATTGACAGCCGGGTCAGCGACATTGCGCCGCCGCAGCCGAAAGGCCACTGGCTGTTCAGCACCCTGTGGCGCTACCGTAGCTACTACCGCAGCGCCGCGCTGGCCTCGGTGCTGGTCAACGTCCTGGCGCTGGCGTCGGTCTTCTTTACCATGAACGTCTACGACCGTGTGATCCCGAACCAGGCGTTTACCACGCTCTGGTCGCTGGCGATTGGCGTGCTGGTGGCGATGGTCTTTGAGGCTGTCACCCGTACGGTGCGGGCGCATCTGCTTGATACCGCTGGAAAGAAAGCGGATCTGATCGTCGGCAGCATTCTGTTTCGCCAGTCGCTGGCGGTCAAAATGGAGCATAAACCGGCCTCTTCCGGCTCGTTTGCCAACCAGCTGCGCGAGTTTGAATCCGTCCGCGACTTCGTCTCTTCCGCGACGCTGGCAGCGATTGCCGACCTGCCGTTTGTGCTGCTGTTTATCGGCATTATTTTTGCCATCGGCGGCTCGCTGGCCATTATTCCCCTGTTGATGTTACCGATGATCCTGGTGGTGAGCCTGCTGATCCAGTGGCCGCTGGCAAAAGTTATGAAAGCCAGCCTGCAGGAAGCGTCGTTAAAGCAGGGCGTACTGATTGAATCCATCGAAGGGATGGAAACCCTCAAGTCAGTGGGCGGTGAATCCTGGATGCAGAGCCGCTGGCAGAAGTTCAGCGCCATGCAGTCCAGCAGCGCCGCGGCGTCCAAACACTACTCGACGCTGGCCATGAACTCGGTGAGCTTCCTGCAGCAGCTGCAGACGGTGCTGCTGATTGTGACCGGGGTATACCTGATTGATGCCGGTCACCTGACCCAGGGCGCGCTGATCGGTACCGTGATGCTGGCGGGCCGCGTGACCGCGCCATTAAGCCAGGTGATTGGTCTGGCCGTGCGTTTTCAGCAGGCGAAGGCCGCGCTGAGCTCGCTGAACAGACTGATGGAGCATCCGACCGACCGCAGCAGCGAGATCGACTACATCAAACAGCCTGAGCTGAATGGCGATATCGAGCTGAAAGGGGTGACCTTCTCCTACCCGGCACCGCCGATGCAGCCTAACCCGGAGATCCTGAAAGGGGTCAACCTGACGATTAAGCCGGGCGAGCGCGTGGCGATTGTCGGCAAAATCGGCAGCGGCAAATCGACCCTGCTGCGCATCATTGCCCGTCTCTACACCCCGGTGAAAGGGCAACTGTTCAGCAGCGGGCTGGATGTAAACCAGATTGAGCCCTCCGACTGGCGTAACAACGTGGGCTTTGTCGGCCAGGAAGCGCGCCTGTTTTACGGCACCCTGCGTGAAAACATCATGATTGGCCGCCAGAACGCCTCCTCCGATGAATTCCTGCACGTGCTGCGCCTGACCGGGCTGGATCAGATTGCCGCGCGCCATCCTCGCGGGATCCACATGCCGGTGGGCGAGCAGGGGAATAGTCTCTCCGGTGGCCAGCGTCAGCTGGTGTCGCTGGCCCGTACGCTGCTGGCGAGACCCAATCTTCTACTGCTGGATGAACCCACCAGTGCGATGGATTCCCAGACGGAAGCCCTTTTCTTACAACACCTGAAAGTCGCAACGGCTGGGCACACGCTGGTTGTAGTGACCCATCGCCCGTCGCTGCTGGCGCTGGTCGATCGCCTGGTGGTGGTTGATGACGGCAAAATCGTGGCCGATGGCCCTAAACAACAGGTGCTGGCCGCCCTGAACGGCGCACCGGCTAATGACAGTTCCCCTGCGAAAGCCACGCCAGCAAAACAGCCCGTGGAGGCGACCGCATGACATTCTTTAAACGTAACACCCGACAAAAAGCCCTCTCGGCGCGCGATGCCGCCTGGATGAGCGACATTCAGGAGGCGTTATTCTCCCAGACCACGCCAAAATCACGGCTGGTACTGTGGCTGATCCTCGTCGTCTTCTGCGGCTTCCTGGTCTGGGCCCATTTCGCGAAAGTGGAAGAGATCACCAAAGGCGACGCCAAAATCGTCTCGAAAAGCCGCGAGCAAATTATCCAGAGCCTGGAGGGCGGTATTCTCGAAGAGCTGAACGTCCGTGAAGGCGACATCGTCGAGCCGGGGCAGGTGCTGCTGAAAATTGACCCGACCCGCGCCCAGTCCAGCTACCAGGAGACGCTGCGTAAAGTGGTCGCCCTTGAGGCCACCGTCGATCGCCTGCGTGCCGAAGCATATGGCCTGCCGCTGACCTTCAGCGACCGCGTGAAGCAGTACCCGTCAGAAGTGGAGCTGGAAACGCATGCCTATAACAGCCGCAAGCAGGCGCTGGAAGAGGGCATTGCCTCGCTGGAAAAAAGCTACCGCCTGGCGCAGAACGAGATCGCCATGTCCGAGCCGCTGGCCGCGCGCGGCCTGCTCTCGGAAGTGGAACTGCTGCGCATGCGCCGTCAGGCCAACGATCTGCAGTCGCAGATTGTTGAACGCCGCAACCGCTACCAGTCCGATGCTAACGCCGAGCTGATTCGCCAGGAGCTGGATCTGGTGCAGGCCCAGGAGAGCCTGACCGGACGCGCTGACGTGGTGAGCCGGACCACCATCACCGCGCTGGTGAAAGGCACGGTAAAAAACGTGCGTGTCACCACCATCGGCGGCGTTATCCAGCCGGGTGAACACATTATGGAAATCGTGCCGCTGGAAGACCAGCTGCTGGTGGAAGGGAAAATCAAACCGTCTGACGTGGCCTTCCTGCATGCCGGATTACCGGCGATGGTGAAGATCACCGCCTACGATTTCGGCATCTACGGCGGTCTGAAAGGGCACGTCTCTCTCGTCAGCCCGGACACGCTGAAGGATGACGCCAAAGCCGCGGCCGGTCGCCCTGACGACACCTACTACCGGGTGATGGTCTTAACCGACAGCAGCACGCTGACGGCAGGCGGTAAATCCCTGCCGATTATTCCCGGCATGATCGCCACGGTGGAAATTCGCACCGGTGAAAAAACCATTCTCGACTACCTGTTGAAACCTATCTTCAAAGCGAAGGAAGCGTTCCGCGAGCGTTAATATGAAAAGTGAATCTATTTTTATGCAGCGCCGTCTGGCGGCACTGCTGACGGCCGCGGCTTGCCTGGCATCGGCCAAAAGTGCAGCAAATAGTGATGGCTTATTAGCCTTTGTGCCTGTGGACCCTGTGGTAAAATCTCGCATGGTGATGGCCTCCACGCCGCCGGCGCCCGCCGCGCCGCTGGTGGAGCAGGCGCCTGTGAAACCGGTGGTTGCTGCGCCCAAACGCGAAAACACGGCCCCGTCTTCAACGGCCCGGGTACCCAGTGAACAGTATATTCGCGAACTGTTTAATGACGCGGTCAATACTGCGCTGAGCATCAGCCCGGAAGTGCGTGGTGCGAATTTCAATACGGAAGCGGCAGAAGCGAACGTGGATGAAGCCAAAGGCCAGCGCTGGCCGCAAATTGACGTTGGCACCCGTTCCAAAAGCTATCAGTTTGGTGGCGGTGAGCGCCGCTATAGCGACAGCCGCCCGGCGGTCACCGTCAATATGGCGACCACATTGCTCGACTTTGGCCGCACCAGTAACACCATTAAAAGCCGCGAAGCATTGCATGACGCGGCAATCAATAACGTTGATGCGCAGGCGGAAGATATCGCCTGGCAGGTCAGCAGTTCACTGATTGAGCTGAGCAAACAGCGCCAGATCATCAGCCTGAGCCAAAAGTACGTGGCGCGGATGAACGAGCTGGTCGCCATGCTGGACGGGATTGTGAAGGTCGACCAGGGGCGTCGCAGCGAGCTGACCCAGGCCCGGGGGCGTCTGCTGCAGGCGCAATCTTCGCTGGATACGGCCGTCTCGCGTGCTCGTGATATTGAAATCACCCTTAATCGCCTGCTGGGCGATAAGAAAGTGCCTCTGCCGGCGGCGACCGTCTGGAACCTGAAGCCGGGTGAACTGACGTCACAGCTTTCGGCCATCGACAGCCATCCGACGATCCGTCAGGCGAAGGCGGAAACCGCGTCGGCGCTGGCGGATGCGGATGCGGCACGTTCGGCGTCATACCCGACGGTCACCTGGAACGTGGGCAAAAGTACCGGGCGTGACGAGCTGGGGCGAGAGCAATCCTGGGAGACCGGGGTGAATGTAAGCTGGCCGATTTTCCGCGGTGGTTCGCAGCGCGCCGCTGAACTCTCCGCCGCGCGTCGTGCCGACGCCAGCAGAGAAGCCATTGAAAAACAGTTACGCGATCTCGATAACCGCGTGCGTGCAGCCGATCACGATGCCCGCAGCATGCTGGAGCGCGCTGAGTTGTACCATGACTTAGCCTTTGAATCCGATCGCATTCGCCAGGATTTCTTCGATCAATGGTACCACCTTGGCAGACGAACCCTGCTGGATGTGCTGAGTGCAGAAAGTGATTATTACGGTAACCAGGTGGCAGAAGCCACCAACCGCTTTGACGCTTACGCTGCTATTTTTCGTAGTTATGCCAGTGCGGGGACATTATTGCAGTGGCTGAGAAAGCCTTAATCAGCCATTTTTTATTATGACCCCGCAGGCACAGAAAGAGAGTGCAGATGAACCCGTTTTCAGGAAAAAAAATCTATATCGCCTTACTCGACGATCATCCGATTGTGCGCAAAGGGCTGGAAATTATTTTCAGCCAGGAGCCGGATTTCGAACTGAAGGGCAGCTTTGCCAGCCGTATTGATCTGATGAACTTCTTACGCACCAACCGTATTGATGTGCTGATCCTCGACTATTTACTCGGTGAGGACGACATCGACGGATTACCGATGATCAAACAGCTGATGAGCAATTTCCCGTGGCTGAAAATTTTGCTCTCATCGACGCTGGAAAATACCGCGATTGTCCGTCAGGCGCTGAAGGCGGGCGTGCGCGGGCATATCGGGAAAAGCCGCGACGCCTCGGAAGTGGTCGCGGCGGTACGCCAGGTGGCAGCGGGGCATATCTGCCTCTCCGAAAGCATGGAGAAAGAGTTTTATCTTATCTCCGAGCCGACGGCACCGGGTGAGGTGGAAGACGAGCAGCAGGTCATCGAGGGTATTGGCCGTCTGGATGAGCTTTCTCCCCGGGAACTGGAAGTGTTACGCCTTTTCCTGTCCGGAATGTCGGTACTGCAAATTTCTGAGAAGTTCAGCCGGAGCCGCAAAACGGTCAGCGGCCAGAAGAAATCGGCGATGAGAAAGCTGGGGGTCAAGACCGACCCGGAGCTGTTCCTCTGGCACGACCAGCTGCTGTGATCCTCCACTGAGAGCCGCTTTTCTTGCCGGGTGGCGCTGCGCTTACCCGGCCTACTCCACGTTGCAGGCCCGTGCATTGCGCAGCGCCTTTGCCAGATCGCTAATCGAGCACGGCTTAAACAGACAATCGTTCATGCCCGCCTGTAAACACCGCTCCGTAATCTCATGCATCGCATTGGCGGTAAAGCCAATAATCCACGCCGGATCCCGGCCCTGTTCGCGCTCGGCATCGCGTATCATGCCCGTCAACTGGTAGCCGTTAATGCCCGGCATATTACAGTCGGTGATGATCACATCAAACGCCGTGTCGGCCCAGATGTTGAGCGCCTCATCGCCGCTGGCCGCCAGATGTGCGTGCTGGCCCAGCCAGGCCAGCTGTTTGGCCAGCAGGATCCGGTTTGCCGGGTTGTCATCCACCACCAGCACCTTCAGCGCCGGTAACGTTTCCTCTTCCGCCTGCGACGGGGCGCGGGGGGTGACGGCACGGCTCACTTTTGGCAGGGAGAAGGTCGCCCGTACCGTGGTGCCGACCTGCTTCTCGCTGGTGAGGGTGAGCGTGCCATTCATGCTTTCACAAATGGTCCGGCTGATATAAAGCCCGAGTCCCGTTCCTGCCCGGCGGTTGTCTGCCTGGCTGAACGGTTTGAAGAGGGCGGCCTGCTGGCTGGCATCAATACCGACGCCGCTGTCCTGCACCTCAATCACAAACTGGACAGCATCGCCCTCTTCCTGTTGCGATAAGGTCAGCGTTACGCCGCCGCGATCGGTGAACTTAATGGCGTTGCTCAGCAAGTTGGAGAGCACCTGCTTAATACGCAGCGGATCGGCGTAGACCTCATACAGCGGCGTGGTCGGGAAGACTTTCTCCAGCCGGATATTCTTTTCAATCGCCACCCCCTGGAATACCCGCATCATGTTGTCGATGAGCTTGCCAAAATGCACCGGCTCCGGATTGAAATCGAGATGGCCTCCCTCGATGCGGGAGATATCGAGAATATCGCCAATCAACCCCACCAGCCCTTCTGCCGAGTCGTAAGCGACTTCCAGCGCCTGCAGATCGTGTTCGCCCCGGCGTCCTTTTTTCAGCACGATGTCCAGCATGCCGATAATCGCATTCATCGGGGTGCGGATCTCATGACTCATGGTTGACAGGAAGACCGATTTTGCCCGGTTAGAGTCTTCGGCCCGCTCTTTCGCCTCGCTCAGCTCCGCCAGCAGCGATTCACGTTCCGTCAGCATCTCACGAAGCTGGCTGAGCTGTTCGTTCAGCTGTCGGCGCAGGGCGGCTTTACGCACGATCTGCCGACGTAAATAGAGCGCCCACCCCAGCGCCAGCAGCACCAGCACGGCGCTGAAGATGCCCGTGGCAATCAGCACCTCGCGATAGCGATACCAGAAGCTGTCCACCACCACCAGCTCGTTCGGTCGCCAGCGGTTTGCCAGATTCTCCATCTCAATGGGGGAGATGCTCAACAGCACTTTATCCAGAATACGTTGCAGTTCGGGGCTGGCCAGCCCCACGCCAAACGAGATCCAGACGGGGGAATCGCCGACGATCGACACCACTTTCAGCCGATCCGGGAAGTTGGTGTAGATCTGATAATCCGTCATCACCAGAATGCCGAGCGCCGCGTCGGCATCGCCATCAGTAATGCTGGCGAGCAGCTGCGATTCATTGCCCACGTGAACAATCTTGATCTCCGGGTAACGCTCGCGCACCCACTGCTCCACGGCAATGTCTTTGACCACCGCCAGGCGCTTGCCGCGCAGATCGGCCAGGGTGTGGATGTCGTTGCGTGAGGTTGAGGTGGTCAGGGAAAATGCGCTGCGCAAGTAGGGGCGCGTGAAGAGGAGCTGAGACTGACGCGCCTCGCTGGGGGTGATTGACGCGAGCATATCCGCCTGGCCATGGTCCACCTGGGAAATTAACGCCTCCGTGGTCGTCCCGGTCTCAAAACTAAAGCGTAACCCGGTTCTCAGCGAGACAACGGAGAAGAGGTCCGCCACCACGCCACGCAGTATGCCCTTGTTATCAATAAACGAGACCGGCGCAGCGTTATCCTGGCTGTAGATAAGCACCTTCACCTCCGGATGACGGGCAATCCACGCTTTTTCCTGGTCGGTAAAATCCAGCGACTTGGTTCCCTGAGCAATATCGACCCGATCGGGCTGCCAGCGGCGATAGAGATCCAGCTTTTCTTCTTCGGGCACCGCGCGGATAGTGGCGTTGATTAAGGCATTGAGCTGCGGGTTATTCTGGCTCAGGGCGAACCCGACTTCACGGTTGGGCAGCCTGGAGAAGCGCTCGATATGAATATTGTTTAAATAGTTCCGGCTCAGGGAATAGCTGTTGCCCAGATAGGCGCGCGATTGCCCAAACGCCACGGCGCTGAGTGCGTCCTGATAGCTGTCAAACAGACGAAAGCGGGCGTTGGGGTACGCCGCTTTCACCTGAGAAAGGGGGAGATAGTCCCTGACCATTGCCACGTCGGTGTCGGCAAGATCGTCCGCGAGGGGCCGGGTGTCCCGGTCGTTAATACCCAGCACCGGTTTATCGCTGGCGTAGGGGGCTGAGAAAACAAAGGCGTCGTTGGCATCAAAAGCGGCGACAGAGGGGATAAGATCGATATCACCGCGGGCCAGCGCCTGCCACAGCTCTTCCGGCGAGTCGTACATCCGGAGCTTAACCGGCAGATTCAGCTGCCAGGAGACCAGACCAAGATAGTCGGCGCTTAAACCCTCATACTCATGACGCATATTGCGCATACCGAAGGGGGGCGCGTCATAGCGCGTAATGCCGACCGTTAAATTTTGCAAACGCTTCAGCAGCGTGGCCTGCTCTTCGGTAAGCGGTAAACGGTGCATCCCCTCAATAGGGGTACGCATCAGAATCTTATATTCTTCGCTGTGTGCCGGCGGCATCACGAATAAAAATAAAACCAGAAGCAAAAAACGACGAAGGTAGTGGCGCATATCTTTTTATAACGCTCCTGAGGATGAAGTACTAAGAGTGATATTCTGGTTAAAGGTAAAAAGTATTGTTATAAGACAAGGCTTGGTTATTATTCTGGCAATTGAGAATAACGAAAAGCGCAATGTCTGGTCAGGAACGTGATTAATTCGACGCAATCACCTCAATACTAATATAAGCGTACCGTTTCGCCTGTTTTTCGCTGCTTAACGTATGTTAACTGGCAGGAACATCAAGACGGGTCTTGTCGCTTACCTGCCTGGCGAAGAGGAAAATAATACCCACGTTTATTTACTCCTGAGCCCGAACGATGCGCCGAACCCTTCATTCTCACGCTTCCGCAGCGAAACAACACGCCATGCGTCAGAAATTTACTGCTCTGGCTGAGCAGTACCGCCATGCTATGGCCGTCGCGGATTATGCGACCGCCTCCCTCTGCTGCGAAAAAGCGCTGGCCGTTCTGCCGCACAATATGTCGGTGCAGAGCGATTACGCCCTGAGCCTGATGCGTGCGGGAAAATATGACCAGGCGTATAAGGTCTATCGCAAGATTTATCAGTCGCCGCGCCGTCATGAAGCGTCAGAAACCTGGCTCGATGGTCTGGCGGAACTGTGCGGCCATATGGGCAAAACGGATGAAATGCGCGCCTGTGGTCTGGAATCGTTGACCCTCTCGGACCAGCGTTTTCGTCAGGGAACCGTCTGGCCGTTGCCCCAGACGCCACCGCCGCCTTTCCGGACGGATTGCCCGGAAAAGAACATTATTGCGTTCAGCCTGTATGGCGATCAGCCCCGTTACTGCGAAACCTTAATTAAAAATATCGAGGTTGCCGCAGCGCTGTTTCCGGCCTGGCGCTGCCGCGTCTATCTGGACGACTCCGTGCCGCAGCATGTCTGGCAGCGGCTGGCGCAGGCGGGTGCCGCGCTGGTGGATATGAGCGAGGAAAAGGGCATTTACCCGACGCTGTGGCGTTTTCTGGTAATGGATGACCCGCAGGTTGAGCGATTTTTAGTGCGTGACGCTGACTCTCTGCTCTCCGAACGCGAGCAGGTCTGCGTGGAGGCCTGGCTGCGCTCGCCGTTCTATTTCCACCATATGCGCGACTACTTCACCCATACCGAGCTGTTACTGGCCGGGATGTGGGGCGGCTGCGGCGGTGTGGTGCCGAACGTGGAAGGGATGATGCGTCAGTTTGTGGCGGGCTACAGGGGGAGCGCCCGTTTCACCGACCAGTATTTCCTCAAGGTGGCGCTGTGGCCTACGGTCCGACAGAGCATTCTGAATCACGATGAGATCTTTGCCTTTCACCATGCTCAACCCTGGCCCGAGCACCCGCCGATTCGCTGGAAGACCGAACACTTCCATGTGGGCAGCAACGCCGGGTTTACCGTGCTGGCCGGGCCGAGCGAACACGCTGAAGGTGAAAAGCAGACGGTCGCATTGCGTATTGCTGGCGTGAGCTATCCCTACGCGGCGACGGTGCGAGAGGGGCAATGGCGATTGCCCATCCCCTTCTTCCTCGCCGACGATTTTCGCGCCGGCGCGATACAGGTCGAGGTGCTCGCGTAACGGGTTTACGTCTGAGGGGCAACCTCTATGCCTGTCTGTACCAGCAGCTCCGTCTCGATCCCGGAATGGTGATACACCTCATATTGCACCCCATCTACGGTGACGGAGCCTCTCGCCTTCATCCACTCTCCAGGCTCTGACTCCGCAGGCAGCAGATCGGAAAGATTGACCTGCTGGCCGGGCGCGCCTTTTATCAGTAACTGCTGACTGCCATCGTCGATAAAAAGAGGCTCTTCACCCGCAATGAAAATATCGCCGAGGGTGATCTCGACCAGCGCAGACTTTTCATCGTGGGGCGTTAAAGGGTTATTCATTATTGTGGAACCTGTTTATGCATAGCTAATTTGCTGCGTTTTTACCTGTCCGGGTAAAAGGGGACAATAAGGCCTGTCTTATAAAAAACGGCGGTCGATATTTTTTAAAAACAAGACCGACCTTAGTTAGGGCTGGATCGCCAATGGCTAAAATTCCCGCACATTATGGCGGGTATCCAGACAATGCAGAACGACGCGCGGTTGCTAAAATTAAGGCTGCACCCGTCTGCTTATTTTCAGCACTCATTTTTCAGGGAACGACTCAAACGATGCGTTTTATCTCTGCCCGGTTAATTAGCCTGTTTTTACTGCTGTGCAGTATCGGGCAGATACAGGCCCAGGAACTGACGCTGCAACCCCGCGTGCAGGTCAATGCGCCGCACGTCCAGTTTAGCGGTGACGTACAACAGTGGCTGAATAACAATCAAACGCTTCACGTGGGGGTCTGGGGACAGCCGCATCCTCCCCTGAGCGAGGGCATGGACCACGGGCTGTTCAGCGGTATCGCTGCCGATTATCTGGCGCTGCTGGAAGACAGCCTTAAGGTGAACGTCAAACTCCACTACTACAGCCAGAGTCGCGATGCTTTCCAGGCGCTGCGCCGCCATGAAATCCAGATGGTGGCGATGTGGAACCCGGAACTGTGGCCCAACCCCGGGCTGGTGACCACGCCGCCATGGCTGCTGGATAAAGCGGTCCTGATGACCCCTCGCGATCGCGCCGATGACCACCCAGAAGAGAGCCCAAAGACCCTCGGTCTGATGTCCGATACCCACGCCAGTGCGGCGTTGCGTCAACATTATCCCGACAGCACGCTGCGTTTACAGTTCTGGTATCCTTCGGCGATCAGCGCGCTAGCGTTTAAGCAGATAGATGCGCTGTGGATTAACCGCGCCAGTGCGGAGTATCTCACTCAGTACCATCAGGCGCAGGGGCTTCGCTGGCGTTACAGCCCGGCCCTGCCCAATCTGAACATGAGCTTTGGTGTCGACAGGCAACTGCCGCAGCTGGCTGAAGCCATCGACATGGTGTTCAAACATATCCCGTTAGCCAGCCGTTTGCGAATCACCACCAGCTGGGGACTTAACCGGAGCTTTGTCATCACCTCCAATCCGCTGGCGCTGGATCAGGAGGAGGAGAACTGGCTGCGTGAGCATAGTCAGATTCAGGTGATCCTGGACAGCCGCCAGCGCCCGCTGTCGTTTCTGGAAGAGGGGGCGCCCGCGGGTCTGGTGGTGGATCTGCTCAACCAGTTTAGCGAGCAGTACGATATTCACTTTACGCTTCTCACCGCCGGGAGCGACGCCGAACTTAACGCCTTAAAACGCGACAACCCGGATGCGCTGGTACTGAGGCAGCAGTGGGACGTGTCGCAGAAGCCCGCCGCGACCGTGGCGATGACGCCGCCGTTACTGACCACGCCCGCCGTGGTGGTGATGGACCAGGATATCAAACGCCCGGACGATTTTTCCCAACTGAAGGGGGAAAAGCTGGCGATCATGGCTGATGATCCGCTGCGCGCCTGGCTGGAAACCTGGTATCCCACCATTAAGCTGGTGCCGTTGACGCAGATGGACGATGCGCTTGCGCGCCTGAAAAAAGGGGAAATTCGCGGGGTGATTGCGCCGCAGTTCATTGCCAACTATCTGGTGACGCGCCATCACCCCACCCGTTTTTATCTGGCCGTGACGGTACCGGTAGCCCCCATTGACGTGGTCATTGCCGCGCAAAGCGACACCAGCCAGCCGATCAATATTCTCAATAAAGCGCTGGCGGATATGCAGCCGCAGGCACTGATGCAGCTGGCGGGCGACTGGCGGCAAGCGGCCATCGACAATAGCGAAACCTGGGCTCACAGCTCGCTGATTAATTCGCTGGTCTGGGGCGTACTGCTCCTGCTGGTGGTCACCGGGTGCTGGCTGTGGATACATTATCTGCGCGCCGCGCTGCGTCGCGGTAACGTCTGGCAGCAGCAGCTGGCCGAACAGTTACGTTTTACCCAGGCGCTGATTGACGCCTCGCCCGTGGCGCTCTACGTGCGCGATCGCAACGGCCATCTGCTGCGTTACAACCAGGCGTGGGCGGATGCCATCGGCCAGCCGGGCGATGCGTTTCAGGGGCAGCCGGTCACGGCGATCGACATCGCCGAGCCGGCGGTGCTGGCGAATCTGGAGGCAAAATACCAGCAGGCGCTGCAGGATGGGCAACCGCAGAAATGGTCTGAAAGCGTTACGCTACATGGCCAGACGCGTTACCTGCAGGGCTGGATTGTGCCGTGGCACGACGGTCAGGGGGAGATTGGCGGCCTGATTGGCGGCTGGCTGGATGTCACCGAAAAAGAGCAGCTGATCGCTCAGCTCTCTGAGACCAAAAGTAATCTGGAGCAGGCCATAGGCAGTAAAAACGCCTTTATGCAGAGCATGGGCCATGAGGTGCGCACCCCGCTCAGCGTGATCACCGGCCTGCTGGAGATGGAGCTTCAGGCGCTTGATGCGCGGCATGAGCATAATGAAAACCTGAATCTGATTTGGGAATCCTCGCTGAATCTGCTTTCGTTGATTGGTGACATGTTCGATGTCTTCCGTGCCGATAACCCGCAGCTGAACGGAACGATGCGCAGCACGCATCTGCCGCAGCTGATCCACAGCACGGTGGCGCTTTACCGGCAGCAGGCGGAAGCGAAAGGGATCACCCTGAACGTGCTGATTGAGCTCTCCACCGAGCGCTTTATCACCGATCCGCTGTTGATTATTCGCATCCTCTCCAGCCTGCTGCGTAACGCCATCAAGCATGCGCATTGTCAGGAGATAGACGTTGAGGTGTATGAGGGCAGCAGAGCGCCGGACGCCAGGACGATCCCGTTGGTTATCGAGGTGTGTGACCAGGGAGAGGGCATTGACCCACATCAGCTGGAAGAGATAAGCGGACGCGCTCACCGCGTGACGCTGAAATCAGAGTGGACCGACACCGGGTTCAGTTTACCGGCCTGCCTGTTTATGGCGCATGCTGCCGGTGCGCAGGTGCGCATCGACAGTGAACCGCATGAGGGTTGCGTGGTCAGCCTGCACTTCAACGCGGAGCCTGCCGCCAGTAAGGTGTTGACCCCGCCGCCCGTCGACCAGGCGCGCAGTCTGCATATTCTGGGGGTGGATGATTACCCGCCAGCCCGCCGTGCGCTGCAGCAGCGGCTGGAGTCCTGGGGACACCGGGTGTCGCTGGCGACCCAGGGCGCTGAGGCACTGTCGATGTGGCAGCAAAATCCTGACTGCTACGATGTCATTATTACCGACTGTACGATGCCAGAGATGGACGGCTATGAGCTGGCGCAGCAGATCCGTCATACCGAACAGCTTAACGGTCATCCACCGGTTCCGATCTTTGGCCTGACGGCGATGAGCGGGGCAGAGGCGGCAGAGCGCTGTATCGCTGCCGGTATGAATGAATATCTGGAAAAACCGCTGACGGCAGAGAAGCTGCAGACGCTGCTGGATCGTTATTTTGCCGTCGGCAGCGCGAAACCTGATCGTGTGAGTGATACCACGCGGGCGCTGCAGGCCGAAATGGCGGAGGTCAACCGGGAAGATGCCCGCCAGTTGACGCAGTGGCTGGCACAGAAAGATCGCGAAAAGGTGGGGCGTATGGCGCACCGTATCAACGGCGGCGCGCGGATGATGAACATGTCATCGTTGCAGAAGGCCTGCGAACAGCTGGAAACGGCCTGCCACAACGACGACGCCTGGCAAGAGATTGAGCTCCTCGTGCAGCGCGTGCTGGACGAGATCGCCCGCGTTAATCAACAGTTGGTGTCTGAGGAAGAGGGATGATGAACGTGCTCCCCTGCGCACAAAAACAGATACAGACGGCCTGCACGCTTATCGAGAACATTCTGGGAAGCGAGCTGATGGCGATTCACTTATACGGGTCGGCAATGGACGGCGGCCTGAAACCGCTGAGCGATATCGATCTGCTGGTCACGGTGCGCTCACCGCTGCGGGATGAACAACGCCATGCCTTAATGCAGCAGCTGCTGGCGGTTTCGGCCTGGCCCGGGACGTCGGAGATTTTCCGGGCGCTGGAAGTGACGGTGGTTGTCTGGTCGCAGATGGTGCCATGGCGATTTCCGCCCGTACGGGAGCTGCAGTTTGGGGAATGGCTACGGGACACGATATTAAACGACGAATACGAACCGGCGCAGCCCGACCCCGATCTGGCGATTTTACTCACCAAAGCGCGGCAGAACAGCCTTGCCCTGCGGGGAGAGGCGGCCAGCACGCTGTTTGAGGTGGTGCCTGAACGCGATCTGCAGCAGACGTTTCGTCAGACCCTCGCACTGTGGAACGGGGCCGAGGATCTGGAAGGTGATGAGAGGCATATCCTGCTGACGCTGGCGCGCATCGGGTATAGCGTAGAGACCGGTCAGATCGCGGCGAAAGATGAGGCAGCGGCCTGGCTGATGCCACAGCTGCCTGCGGCCCATGCGAGACTGCTGGCTGAGGCGCGCGCAGAATATCTCGGCGAGGTCACCGTGAACTGGACAGAAAAAATGCCTCAGGTTGAGGCATTTGTCCGCGATGTCAAAAAAGCGATTGAGAAAAAACTGGCGTTACCCTAGCGCATGGTCACAAACTCTTCCGCCGCCGTAGGGTGGATCGCCACGGTGTTGTCGAAGTCTTTTTTGGTCGCACCCATCTTCAGTGCCACCGCGAAGCCCTGCAGGATCTCATCCATGCCGAAGCCAATGCCGTGGATACCGACAATCTTCTCTTCCGGGCCGACGCAGACCAGCTTCATGCGGCACGGCTGACGGTGAGAGGTGACGGCGGTATACATCGCAGTAAACGCGGATTTATACACTTTCACCTGATCGTCGCCATATTGCTCGCGCGCCTGCGGCTCGGTTAAGCCGACGGTGCCGATTGGCGGGTGGCTAAAGACCACGGTCGGGATGTTGCTGTAGTCCAGATGCTCGTCCGGCTTGTTGTTGAACAGACGCTCGGAAAGGCGACGCCCTGCCGCAACGGCCACCGGGGTCAGCTCAACCGCGCCGGTGTTATCGCCCACGGCGTAAATGCCCGGCACGCTGGTATTCTGGAATTTATCAACGACGATGTAGCCTTTTTCGTCGGTTTTCACCCCCGTCACGCCGAGGTTGAAGTTGTCGTTGGCGGGTTCGCGACCAATCGCCCAGATCAGGCAATCCACGGTCTGGCTGCGGCCATCTTCCAGCTCAAGCGTCAGGCTGCCGTCTGCATTTTTCACCACCGCTTTTGGCACGGCATTGGTGTGCAGGGTTGGGCCTTCGGTGTTCATCACTTCGACCAGCGTATCCACAATCAGCGGGTCAAAGCTGCGCAGCGGCGCGTGTTTACGCACGAACAGGTGCGCCTCAGCACCCAGACCGTTAATCACGCCGGCCAGCTCCACTGCGATGTAGCCCGCGCCCACGATGGCAACGCGTTTTGGCAGGGCAGGCAGTTCGAAGAAACCATCAGAGTCGATGCCATATTCCGCGCCCGGGATATTCGGGTGGCTCGGGCGACCGCCGGTGGCGATCAGGATATGATCGGCGGTGATCGTCTCACCATTTACTTCGATCGTCTTCGCGTCCACAAAACGGGCGAAACCGTGAATAACGTCGACGTTATTTTTACCCAGCACGTTGTCGTACGAGGTGTGAATACGGTCGATGTAGGCGGTACGGCTGGCGATCAGCTTATCCCAGTCGAAATGGTTGATGGTGGTGTCAAAGCCGTAATCCGGGCCATACATATGGATAGCTTCACGGATTTGCGCTGCATGCCACATCACTTTCTTCGGTACACAACCCACGTTCACGCAGGTGCCGCCCAGCGCTTTGGCTTCAATCAGCGCACATTTCTGGCCGTACATGGCCGCACGGTTGATGGAGGCGATGCCGCCGCTGCCGCCGCCGATTGCGATGTAGTCATAATGCTTAGTCATAGCTTTTGTCCTTAATCGTGAATTGCCGCGATTGTATACCTGAAATCAATAGTTTCCACCGATGGCTGCGATTACTCCGGCACGATCCAGCTGACGCTGGTGTGGCCCGTTCCCGCTGGCACCAGCGTTTTGTGCAGCCACGGCAGGACGTTGTTCATCTGCGCTTCGAGCTTCCATGGCGGGTTAATGACGATCATGCCGGAGGCGGTCATGCCGCGCTGGTCGCTGTCCGGGCGTACCGCCAGTTCAATCTGCAAAATTTTGCGGATGCCGGTCGCTTCCAGGTCTTTGATCATGCGCTTGATTTGCGCACGCAGAACCACCGGGTACCACAGGGCATACGTCCCGGTGGCAAAGCGTTTGTAGCCTTCGTGGATGCCGGTCACCACCGCCTGATAGTCGGTTTTGATTTCGTACGGCGGGTCGATCAGCACCAGACCGCGACGGGAAACCGGCGGCAGTTTGGCTTTCAGTTGCTGGTAGCCATCGGCTTTTTCCACGCGGGCGCGGCTGTCTTTCTGGAATTCAGAACGCAGCAGCGGGAAGTCGCTCGGGTGCAGCTCGGTCAACTGGATGCTGTCCTGCTCGCGCAGCAGCTGGCGGGCAATCAATGGCGAGCCTGGGTAGTAGCGCAGCTGGCCGTTGCGGTTGAAGTGATTCACCACGCCAATGTACGGCTCCAGTTCGGCAGGCAGGTCGTCCTGCTGCCAGATGCGGGCAATCCCTTCCAGATATTCACCGGTACGCTCGGCGTGCTCGCCGCTCAGCTGGTAACGGCCTGCGCCCGCGTGCGTGTCCAGATAGAGAAACGGCTTCTCTTTCTCTTTGAGTGATTCAATAATCAGACTCTGAACGGTGTGTTTGAGGACGTCGGCGTGGTTGCCTGCGTGAAAGCTGTGGCGATAACTGAGCATGGGTAATGAAATTCCGATGAAATGACGATTTGCCACAGTTTACAGCAGAACGGCACAGATTACCCGTCGGCCCGCGAAGCGCAGGCATTGAAATCCTCTACACTTAACCCCATTACCAGACAATATGCACAGCGCCGGATGCGCGCTTCATTCATCTTATTCAACAGGACAGCGTTTATGACCAATCCATTACTGACGCCTTTTTCGTTGCCACCGTTTTCTAAAATCCTCCCTGAGCATGTGGTTCCAGCCGTGACGCAAGCGCTGGACAACTGCCGCGCGGCGGTAGAAAGCGTGGTCGCGCAGGGCGCGCCGTACACCTGGGAAAATCTGTGTCAGCCGCTGGCCGAAGTGGATGACGTGCTGGGGCGTATCTTCTCCCCGGTGAGCCACCTGAATTCGGTAAAAAACAGCCCGGAACTGCGCGAAGCCTACGAACAGACCCTGCCGCTGCTCTCGGAGTACAGCACCTGGGTCGGCCAGCACGAAGGGCTCTACAAAGCGTATCGCGATCTGCGCGACGGCGACCACTATGCTGAACTGAACACGGCGCAGAAAAAATCGGTCGATAACGCCTTGCGTGATTTCGAGCTTTCCGGGATTGGTCTGCCAAAAGAGAAGCAGACCCGCTACGGTGAAATTGCCGCGCGTCTCTCCGAACTGGGCAACCAGTACAGCAACAACGTGCTCGACGCCACTATGGGCTGGACGAAGCTGATTACCGACGAAGCGGAACTCGCAGGCATGCCGGAAAGCGCGCTGGCGGCCGCTAAAGCGCAGGCCGAAGCGAAAGAACAGGAAGGCTACCTGTTGACCCTGGATATTCCAAGCTATCTGCCGGTGATGACCTACTGCGACAACCAGGCGTTGCGTGAAGAGATGTACCGCGCCTACAGCACCCGCGCCTCCGATCAGGGGCCGAACGCCGGTAAGTGGGACAACAGCCCGGTGATGGCGGAAATCCTCGCCCTGCGTCACGAGCTGGCCCAGCTGCTGGGCTTTGACAGCTACGCGGATAAATCCCTCGCCACCAAAATGGCCGAAAACCCGCAGCAGGTGCTCGATTTCCTGACGGATCTGGCTAAACGTGCCCGTCCACAGGGTGAAAAAGAGCTGGCCCAGCTGCGCGCCTTCGCCAAAGCGGAGTTCGGCGTGGACGAGCTGCAGCCGTGGGACATCGCTTATTACAGCGAAAAACAGAAACAGCATCTTTACAGCATCAGCGACGAGCAGCTGCGCCCGTACTTCCCGGAAAATAAAGCCGTCAATGGCCTGTTCGAAGTGGTGAAACGGATTTACGGCATCACCGCCAAAGAGCGCACCGACATCGACGTCTGGCACCCGGACGTGCGTTTCTTCGAGCTGTATGACGAGAAAAACGAGCTGCGCGGCAGCTTCTACCTCGATCTCTACGCCCGTGAGAACAAGCGCGGTGGGGCGTGGATGGATGACTGCGTGGGCCAGATGCGTAAAGCCGATGGTTCTCTGCAGAAGCCGGTCGCGTACCTGACCTGTAACTTCAACCGCCCGGTAAACGGCAAGCCGGCGCTGTTCACCCACGACGAAGTGATCACCCTGTTCCACGAGTTCGGGCACGGCCTGCATCACATGCTGACCCGCATTGAAACCGCAGGCGTGGCCGGGATCAGCGGGGTGCCATGGGATGCAGTCGAGCTGCCAAGCCAGTTTATGGAAAACTGGTGCTGGGAGCCGGACGCGCTGGCGTTTATCTCCGGCCACTATGAAACCGGCGAACCGCTGCCGAAAGAGCTGCTGGATAAAATGCTGGCGGCGAAGAACTACCAGGCGGCGATGTTCATCCTGCGTCAGCTGGAGTTCGGCCTGTTCGACTTCCGTCTGCACGCCGAGTTCAGCCCGGAACAAGGGGCGAAAATCCTCGAAACCCTGGCCGAGATTAAAAAGCAGGTTGCCGTTATTCCAGGGCCAACATGGGGCCGCTTCCCGCATGCGTTCAGCCACATCTTCGCGGGCGGCTATGCGGCAGGCTATTACAGCTACCTGTGGGCCGACGTGCTGGCAGCGGATGCCTTCTCTCGCTTCGAAGAAGAGGGGATCTTCAACCGCGAAACCGGCCAGTCGTTCCTCGATAACATCCTGACGCGCGGCGGTTCTGAAGAGCCGATGGTGCTGTTCAAACGTTTCCGTGGCCGCGAGCCGCAGCTGGATGCGATGCTTGAGCACTACGGGATCAAAGGCTGATTGTTACGTGAAGATCTGCTTAGTGGATGAAACAGGCGCCGGAGACGGCGCCTTGTCTGTTCTGGCCGCCCGCTGGGGGCTGGAGCACGATGAAGAGAACCTGATGGCGCTGGTAATGACGTCAGCGCATCTTGAACTCCGTAAACGCGACGAGCCGAAACTCGGCGGGATTTTTGTCGATTTTGTGGGGGGCGCGATGGCGCACCGGCGCAAGTTCGGCGGCGGCCGCGGTGAGGCGGTGGCCAAAGCGGTCGGCATCAAGGGAAGCTATCTTCCGGACGTGGTGGATGCCACGGCGGGGTTAGGGCGCGATGCGTTTGTGCTGGCGTCGGTCGGCTGTCGCGTGCGGATGCTGGAGCGCAATCCGGTGGTGGCAGCACTGCTCGATGACGGTCTGGCGCGGGGCTATGCTGATCCGGAAATCGGCCCGTGGTTGCAGGAACGACTGCAGCTGATCCACGCCTCCAGCCTGACGGCGCTGACGGATATCACCCCGCGCCCGCAGGTGGTCTATCTTGACCCGATGTTCCCGCATAAGCAGAAAAGCGCGCTGGTGAAGAAAGAGATGCGGGTGTTTCAGTCGCTGGTGGGGCCGGATCTGGACGCCGATGGGCTGCTGGAGCCCGCTCGCCAGTTAGCGACGAAGCGAGTGGTGGTGAAGCGTCCTGACTATGCGCCGCCGCTGGCGGACGTTGCCACGACCAACGCGGTGACCACCAAAGGGCACCGGTTTGATATTTATTCGGGTACGCCGGAATAAAAAAGCCGGGTGGCGGCTTCGCCTTACCCGGCCTACGTTCTCGATCTATTCCCTCTCCCTATGGGAGAGGGTTAGGGTGAGGGGAATATAGAGCACTTACTCGTCTTCTTCGTCACGCAGCGGAACAATCAGCATATCCACGTGAACGGTGTTAATCAGCTGGCGCGCGGAAGACATCAGCTTGCTCCAGAAGTCCTGATGGTGACCGCACACCACCAGATCCATGTCATATTTCTTGATCGCATCAACCAATACCTGGCCCAGATCGCCGCTGCCGCTTAAGGTTTCGGTAATCGGGTAGCCAGCGTTAGTGGAGAGCTCGCTCAGGGCGTGGTGCGTCTCTTCAGAGATGCGCTTTTGCATGTCGCCGAGATTGACGTCGATCAGACCGGTGTAAAGGTCGGAGTAATTCACATCAACGTGAATCAGGGAAACTTTCGCGTTGTAGGGACGTGCCATGGATACCGCTTTATCAACCAGCACTTTGCTCTCCGGAGAGAGGTCTACCGCGATGAGAATGTGTTTGTAAGCCATAGTGTTACTCCTTCCTTAAGTTATCGATGACTAAATGTGAAAGCCGTCGTCTGATACTTTCATTACGGCCCAGTAAAACATATTTTTCAAGCTTTGGTGTTGATAACGATTAACCTTGTGGCAAAAAAATTAACGGATCTCCTACACTATTTAATGAGCCGTTCGGATATGAAAACGCGAACCGGATCGACTTTTGGTCATTCTTTCACTGAACTGTCTGTCAGGGCATTGGGGTGCGGTAGCTCAGGAGCCTTGCTTCGTGGGCGGACGCCGGGGAGGATGTATGATTAGCACCGTCGCATTGTTTTGGGCGTTATGCGTAGTTTGCATAGTGAATATGGCGCGCTACTTCTCATCGTTACGTGCGCTGTTAGTGGTACTTCGTGGTTGCGATCCGTTGCTTTATCAGTATGTGGACGGTGGAGGTTTCTTCACCTCGCATGGACAGCCCAGCAAGCAGATGCGTCTGGTGGGATATATCTACTACCAGCGCTACCGCGATCATCACGATGAAGAGTTTATTCGTCGCTGCGAGCGTCTGCGTCGTCAGTTCATTTTGACCAGTGCCCTGTGCGGGCTGGTCGTGGTCAGTATGATTGCATTGATGATTTGGCACTGAGTGACACAGCAGGCGGGGAAAGCCCCGCCTTCTTTCATCTGGCTCAGGGTTTAACTGAGAACCGGAGACTGGAGATATTGTTCTCAATCGAAATAACCTTTCCGCTATAGGCAATGTTCACTTCCCCACTTGCATCAATACTGGCAGCGGTAATCGTGCCTGTACCCTCGATGACAGGATGTTTCTTAGCAAGTTGATGGATAATGTCGGTACCTTTCCCGGCGATCTCCTTCGAGAGATAGTAACGGTAGATTGTTGGTACGGTTGCGCCACCCTGATTGTTCACGGTCATATAGAGCCAGACGCTATCGGATAATTTATAAACGCGCTGAAGTTCATCGCTGTTTCGCTGACGGGGCTGATGGTTTAACCAGAGAAATCCAATGACCAGAACCAGAAGCGAAAGGGTAATAAGGCGATGAATCCATTTAATAGCCGTTTTGAATGGCATAGTCTGTTCCGTCCTGGCGTTGTTTAGAGTGAGATCATTTGCCAGCAGGATAATTATTTGTGCAGTCAAAATCTGAACAGATAGTGTTCAGATTGTCCTGATAGCAGCAATGGGTTGAGTAAAACATCAGCCATAAAAAAAGCGGGTCAGTTTCCTGACCCGCTTTTTTGTCGCCCTCAGCCGATTAAATCAGCTTCAGCGAAATCCAGTACAACCCGCCAGAGAGCAGGATAGATGCCGGAAGGGTGAACACCCAGGCCATCAGAATGTTGGTCACGGTTTTGCGCTGCAGACCGCCACCGTCAACAATCATGGTACCTGCCACGGACGAGGAGAGGACGTGGGTCGTGGAGACTGGCATACCGGTATAGCTTGCCAGACCGATAGACACCGCCGCCGTCATCTGCGCGGACATTCCCTGCGCATAGGTCATGCCTTTCTTACCGATCTTCTCGCCGATGGTGGTCGCCACACGACGCCAGCCAATCATTGTGCCGATACCCAGTGCCAGCGCGACGGCCATGATGATCCAGATTGGCGCGTACTCAATGGTGTTGAGCATGTCGCTTTTCAGTTTCTTCAGCAGACGTTTGTCGTCACCGTTCACCTCCGGCAGCTTCGCGACTTTATCGGTCACGTCAGAGATGCAGAGCATGATGCGACGCAGCTGACCACGCTGTTCAACGGCCAGTTTGTCGTAGCTTTCGATGTTGCCCAGCATGCCTTTCGCACGTTCCAGCGCGTTAATCGCGTTTGCCGGATGGCAGTGGAACTCGCCTGGTGCCGTGGTGGCGCCCGCTTCCGGGGAAGGGATTAACTGGTCAACGCCGGTCGCCTTTTTCAGCAGGTCAGGATGCTGCTGGAAATAGGTTTCAACGTTGTTGACCGCATCACGGGTACGCGTGATTTCGTAACCGGAGGCGTTCATGTTGACCACGAAGCCTGCCGGCGCAACGCCAATCAGCACCAGCATCACCAGACCAATGCCTTTCTGCCCGTCGTTCGCGCCATGAGAGAAGGCCACGCCGATAGCGGAAATGATCAGGGCGATACGCGTCCAGAATGGCGGCTTTTTCTTGCCGTCTTTCTTCTCACGCTCTGCTGGCGTCAGGTGGATACGCGCACGTTTCTTCGTGTTGCTCCAGTAGCGACGCAGGATGAAGATCAATCCACCCGCAACCACCAGACCCACGATAGGGGAGATGATCAGAGAGCCGAAAATCCCGAGTACTTTTGGAAGGTTCAGCGCATCAACAACCGATGTACCGGTCATCAGGGCATTGGTTAACCCGATACCGATAATCGCGCCGATGAGAGTGTGAGAACTGGATGCAGGCAGGCCGAAATACCAGGTACCGAGGTTCCAGATAATTGCAGCAAGCAGCATTGAGAACACCATAGCGAGGCCATGGCCAGAACTAACGTTAAGCAGCAGATCCGTTGGCAGCATATGCACAATGGCATACGCAACGCTCAGTCCGCCCAGGAGGACACCAAAAAAGTTAAATACCGCCGCCATAACAACCGCAAGCTGCGATCGCATTGCGCGAGTGTAGATAACCGTTGCTACTGCGTTTGCAGTGTCGTGGAAGCCGTTGATCGCTTCGTAAAACAGTACAAAAACCAGAGCAAGCAAAAGTAAAAGCCCGGTATGTAAATCCAGGCCGGCAAACAAATGTAGCATAGGACGTTACGCCATTTTGAGGACATGAACGCGGCGCATTATCCAGGACAAATGCGCAACGGGCAAAGTGAAATATAGACTTTTTTTGACATACCACCTGAAATGGGAAAAGCGCCCGAAAGGATATTCTTTAAATTTCAATGGAATGGCTTTGTAATATCTTTTTACGCTGGTGTGACCACAGAGGAAACTTTACAATCCGCGGCAGTGAATAATGAGGATTTTGACGTGGAAAGGTTTGATGCCGTGGTAATTGGCGCCGGTGCGGCGGGTATGTTTTGTGCGGCGATGGCCGGACAGGCGGGTCGTCGCGTGCTGCTGCTGGATAACGGTAAAAAGCCAGGCCGTAAAATCCTGATGTCCGGCGGCGGGCGCTGCAACTTTACCAACCTCTATGTTGAACCTGCGGCGTATCTGAGCCAGAACCGGCATTTTTGTAAATCTGCGCTGGCGCGTTATACCCAGTGGGACTTTATCGATATGGTGGGTAAGCACGGCATCGCCTGGCATGAGAAAACGCTGGGCCAGCTGTTCTGCGACGACTCCGCGCAACAGATTGTCGATATGCTGGTGGCCGAGTGCGAAAAGGGCGGCGTGGTCATGCGCCTGCGCACGGAGGTGCTGGCGGTCACGCGTGACGAACAGGGCTATACGCTTCAGCTCAACGGTGACACCGTCAGTGCCGATAACCTGGTGATTGCCAGCGGCGGTCTGTCGATGCCGGGGCTGGGTGCCTCGCCGTTCGGCTACAAAATTGCCGAGCAGTTTGGCCTGAAGGTGCTGCCGACCCGCGCCGGTCTGGTGCCGTTTACGCTGCATAAACCGCTGCTGGAACAGCTCCAGACGCTCTCCGGGGTCTCCGTTCCGTCCGTTATTACCGCTGAAGACGGGACGGTGTTCCGCGAAAATCTGCTCTTTACCCATCGCGGCCTCTCCGGCCCGGCGGTATTGCAAATCTCCAGCTACTGGCAGCCGGGGGAGTTTGTCACGGTTAACCTGCTTCCCGATTGCGATCTGGACGCGTTCCTCAACGCGCAGCGTGCCGCGCACCCGAATCAGAGCCTGAAAAATACCCTGGCCATGCAGCTGCCGAAACGTCTGGTGGAGTGTTTACAGGTTTTAGGCCAGATCCCGGATGTGTCGCTCCGCCAGCTTAACAGCCGCGAGCAGGAGACGCTGGTCGAGACCCTGACGAACTGGCGCGTGCAGCCAAACGGCACCGAAGGCTACCGCACGGCGGAAGTGACGCTGGGTGGCGTGGATACGCATGAACTCTCTTCCCGCACCATGGAAGCGCGCAACGTGCCGGGGCTCTATTTTATTGGTGAAGTGATGGATGTGACCGGCTGGCTCGGCGGGTATAACTTCCAGTGGGCATGGGCCAGTGCCTGGGCCTGCGCGCAGGCGCTGGCAGAGAAATAATCACGCAACGCAATTATTGCACCAACTTTCCCGTTCTTTCAACTAAGCTTCGACCAGGTGCCCCGCTGCGTTCGCGGGGCCATATTCCTTTTGGTCAGAGCAATCGGCGCCCTGATGGTCGGCTGGTCTGTGGCGGTGCTGGTGGCGGTGCTGCAGCGTTTGCGTGGCATGGCCGCCTAAACGACAGATGCGCACGCCCCGCCTGGTAAGGTAAAGTACCCCCTTCTTGCGTAGCCGACAGGGCTACGGCTTTGAGGGTGAAGAGGCTGAGTAACAGCCCACGCCTTTCTGTTCCTGGTTTACGCCAGTTTGCATGGTGTTGTGTTTTGTCTGCCAAAAGGGTTTTGTATGTCTGCTGCTCATCTCGGTTTCCCGACGGAAACCGTTGTTGTCTTTGTGGT
The DNA here is from genome assembly GCF_003986875.1 of Enterobacter sp. WCHEn090032. Lineage (NCBI taxonomy): Bacteria > Pseudomonadati > Pseudomonadota > Gammaproteobacteria > Enterobacterales > Enterobacteriaceae > Enterobacter > Enterobacter sp. WCHEn090032. The sequence continues at coordinate 17,575 of NZ_RXRN01000030.1, read as the reverse complement.
GATGGCCGTTGGGGCGATGTTTATCGACCTCTTTATGCACCGTCACGATAAACCGATCTCGCTGAAAAGTGCCGCCATGTGGTCCCTCTTCTGGGTCATGATGGCGATGGCGTTCGCCGGGTTCCTGTATGTTCACCATGGTGCCGAAATGGCGAGCCTGTTCCTTACCGGTTACGCGCTGGAAGAGGTGCTCTCTGTCGATAACCTGTTTGTGATGATGGCGATCTTCGCCTGGTTCGGCGTGCCGGATAAGTATCGTCACCGCGTCCTTTACTGGGGCGTGCTGGGGGCGATTATCTTCCGCGGTATTTTCGTGGCGATCGGCACCAGCCTGCTGAGCCTGGGGCCGTACGTGGAGGTGATTTTCGCGCTGGTCGTCGGCTGGACGGCAGTGATGATGCTCAAGCGCAATGAAGAGAGCGACGAGGTGGAGGATTACTCCGGGCATCTCGCGTATCGCCTGGTGAAACGCTTCTATCCTGTCTGGCCGAAAATCAGCAGCAATGCCTTTATTCTGACCCAGAAAGAGGTGGATGCGGAGCTTGAAAAACCGGAAAACCAGGACGTGATGGTGGGCCGCGTTAAGAAGGCGAAGCGCTATGCGACGCCGCTGCTGCTTTGCGTGGCGGTTGTCGAACTCTCTGATGTGATGTTCGCCTTTGACTCCGTGCCGGCCATTATTGCCGTGAGCCGCGAACCGCTGATTATTTACAGCGCCATGATGTTCGCCATTCTCGGCCTGCGTACGCTCTACTTCGTGCTGGAAGCGCTGAAGCAGTATCTGGTGCACCTCGAAAAAGCCGTCGTGCTGCTGCTGTTCTTCGTGGCGTTCAAGCTGGGATTAAATGCCACCGATCACTTCTGGCATCACGGTTACAACATTGGCGCCACGGCAAGCCTGTTTGTCGTGCTCGGCGTGCTGGCGCTGGGGATTATTGCGAGCGTGATGTTCCCTGGAAAACGCGAGGCCTGATACCTCGCTTTTCTCCCTCTCCCTGTGGGGTGAGGAAAATAATGTCTGCTCCGACGACCCCCTCTCCCTTGAGGGAGAGGGCTGGGGTGAGGGGGAACATACGGCTGTGGTGGTCATTCCGTTCACATTATGTTCCTTGCTACTCTGTAACAGCATGACCAGTGAACGTGCCAGGGCGGCTCAATCGCCACCGCCCTGGCCTTACGGAAACGCTTCGGCGATTTACAGCCGGACCAGGGTATCGCTGTAAGTCATTAATTTTACTGAAGCAACGTCCATCGCTTCAGATAAAAAATTACTGAGGATTCCCCAGCCCTGTGGGAGAGGGCCGGGTGAGGGCACCAGAGCGCACCTAACCCTTGATCGGTGAATTCCGGCGCTTGCGCGGGGGATGGAAATGCCGCCAGTGCGGATCCTGCGCGGCTGCCAGCAGTTCGTGGTCGCCGCGGGTGTCTCCCCAGGCTCGCAGGTGATAGGCGTTCAAATCGCCGTACACTTTTTCCAGCCTGGCCACTTTCTGAGCGCAGCGGCAGTTATGGCCGGTAATGCGCCCCGTCAGCTTACCGTCTTTCACTTCCAGCTGGGTACCAATCAGCTTAATGCCCAGTTTGTCGGCCCAGGGCTGGAGCACCAGCGCCGGCGACGCGGAACAGATGGTCACCTCCGCACCGGAATTTACCTCAGCCGCAACCGCCAGAACCCCTTCGGGGCGCATCAGCTTGTCCCAGTATTTTTCGCAAAACGCTTCCGCCTGCTGGCGTAACCAGTGTTCATCCACGCCCGTCAGGAACGTTTTAATCAGCACTTCTTTTAGCTCATCGCGCGTCAGCTTACGGCGCACGCAGTGGAGCGTGGGCAGCGCCATACGCACCAGGCGGCCTGCGAAGTAACGTTTCCCGAAGGCAAACCGCAGGAAAGGGATAAAGCTGTCGTGGTGCGTTAATGTCCCGTCAAAGTCAAAGACAGAGAGCACGCTGGATTTCGCCACCGTCTCGTCGGCAATCATATTGGTCATAAATACGTCTTAGCTGAAATACACATTCTTCGGATCAGTTTACCTGCTTTACCCTGGGAGTCCTTAGATCACCACCATTTTTTTCTCGATCTTGCGAACTGAAAGTGAGTCCAATTTTGGTCTCGATAAGCGTTGGTGAAAAAGTGAGCTGCCTATATTATCGCCACATCACGATTTTTAGGGGGACCCTTGGCCTCCGCAGGTAAGGAAAAATTCACTCACATACGCTCTCTGATATGACCTTAAGATCGCTTATTTCAATACTCTCGTTAAGTTTTGCCTCGTTTTCCGCCTTCAGTTTTCAACTGCCGGCATCAATGCTATCGATGAACAACGAGCTTGCGGCAGCGCCTGCGAAATCGGCGCTGCTTCACCCGGAAACGGGTCCGCTGCGCTCACGTATTCTCGATCAATACCAGAAGTGGAAAGGCACGCAGTATCAGTGGGGCGGCACCACGCATCGCGGGGTGGATTGCTCCGCGCTGATGCAGCATCTGTTCAGCGATGCCGTACATCTCGACCTGCCGCGCACGACAGGTGAGCAGATCCATCGCGGCGTGCAGGTGGCGCAATACCGCCTTCAGGTCGGGGATCTGGTGTTCTTCCAGACCGGCCCGAACCGTAAGCACGTCGGCGTATACATTGGCGACAGCCAGTTTATTCATGCCTCAAGCAGCCAGGGCGTGACGGTGTCCACCCTGAACGATAGCTACTGGCAAGCGCACTATATTACTGCCCGCCGGGTTGCAGGCAGTGCGGCCTGACCGGCTCAGATAATGTCATCCACGACGCCACCGTCGACGCGCAACGCCGCGCCCGAGGTGGCGGAGGCCTGAGGCGAACAGACATAAATCACCATGTTGGCGACCTCTTCAACCGTGGCTGCGCGCTGGATCACCGAGCTGGGGCGGTTGGCCATCACAAACTCTTTTGCCAGCTGCTCCAGCGATTTTCCGGTTTTCTCGATCTCGTCTTTCATCATCTCCGCGAAACCGTCCGACATCGTCGGGCCCGGCAAGACGCTGTTGACCGTCACACCGCTGCCCGCCACGAACTTCGCCAGTCCGCGCGCCAGCGAGAGTTGCGCCGTTTTGGTCACACCGTAGTGGATCATGTCCGCCGGAATATTGCAGGCCGACTCGGAGGAGATAAACACCACCCGTCCCCAGCCTTTCTGCACCATACCGGGAAGCAGAGCGCGGGAGAGACGCACGCCGGACATCACGTTGGTCTGCCAGTAACGCTCCCAGGTGTCATCGTCGGTAGCATAGAAATCCTGCGGGCCGTAAATCCCGGCGTTATTGACCAGAATGTCAACATTGCTCGCCACCTTCAGCAGCGACTCCACCCCTTCATGTGAACCGAGATCGGCGATCGCGGCACGAACCTGCACGCCAGGCACCACCTGCTGTAGCTGTTGAATACCCTTGTTCACCGAGTCGGTGCTGCGCCCATTGACGATCACTTCCGCGCCGCTTTCAGCCAGCCCTCTGGCAATGGCGAAACCAATTCCGCCCGTTGAGGCGGTCACCAGCGCCACTTTTCCCGTCAGGTCGATCTTCATCATCAGGCTCCTTATCGTTTTAACGTTCGGACCTTAAAGCGTAGCAGGTGATGATGACGGCTCCTGGCTAAAAAGGCGCAACAGCGTCTCGACCTGCTCATCAAGCGGGGCGAGGGAGCGCTTAACGATCAGGTGCAGCGGCGTGGCCCGGCGCACGCCGTGACTGAGCGGCAGCAGCTTCAGCACCCCTTGCTCGAGCTGAGCCTGTATGCGCTCCTCCGGCAGCCAGCCGTAACCCACCTGCGACATCACCGCTTCAATGGCGGCGTCAATGGTGGAGAAGGTCCAGGAGCCTCCGGCCGTGCGTGCCGAAGACTGGTTATCCGCAATCTGGATGAGCGGCCACGGGCGGAGCATCTCATCGCTAAGCGGTGCGTCGAGCGTAAAGAGGGGGTGCTGGTGATGTGCCACGGCAACAAAGTCGATGTTCATCAGCCATTCGCCCAGCCCGGTAATATCCTGGCGACGGGTGAGCACCATCACATCGGCTTCATCGTTAATCGCCTCGGCGCGGGTGTTTTCCAGCACTTCGGTGAGGCGCACCTGCGTTTGCGGGTACTGTTGCTGGAACTGACGCAGGATGGCGAACAGACGACGGCGGGGGAAGATATTATCCACCACCAGATCCAGCCGCGTGCGCATGCCGTTGCGCAGGGTTGCCGCGCGGGTTTCAACATACGCGAAGGCTTTTAATAGCGGTTTGACCTGGCTGAGAAGCAGTTCCCCGGCGGGGGTCAACACCGCCCGGCGGCCTTCCTGAACCAGAAGCGCCACTCCCAGCCGTTCCTGCAAAAGCGACAGGTTATAGCTGACGGAAGACTGGCTGCGGTGAGTCTCTTCTGCGGCTCTGGCAAAACTGCCCGCCTCAACCACTTTCGCCAGTAAAGACCATTGCTCAAGGGTCGTCTTGTGCATAATCAATCTAAAATTTGGATGAATTTGATTCAAACATAGCGTTATTTATTCATTTTTTGAAGGGGTACGATCGTCTCATCAAAACAAAGGAGACATCTTATGAACACCTTCGACAAACATGATTTAAGCGGCTTCGTCGGCAAACATCTGGTTTATACCTACGATAATGGCTGGAACTACGAGATTTATATCAAAAATGACACGACCATCGACTACCGTATTCACAGCGGTCTGGTAGGGAATCGTTGGGTAAAAGATCAACGGGTCTATATCGCTCGCGTGGGTGAGAGCATCTGCAAAATCTCATGGACCGAGCCAACCGGCACCGACGTCAGCCTGATCGTGAACCTGGGCGATAAACTGTTCCATGGCACTATCTTCTTCCCGCGCTGGGTCATGAACAACCCGGAAAAAACCGTCTGCTTCCAGAACGATCACATTCCGCTGATGAACAGCTATCGCGATGCTGGCCCTGCGTATCCAACGGAAGTGATTGATGAATTTGCCACTATTACCTTTGTGCGCGACTGCGGTGCTAACGATGACAGCGTTATTGCGTGTGCGGCCAGCGAGTTACCAGAAAACTTTCCAGATAACTTAAAATAAGCGCGACAATTAACTAAAAAGAAAAGTTCCCGGTTATTCCCTATTATTTTGGAAAAACCGGGGATTTTTTTGTTTGTTGAGGTTTGGTTTAAACGTTACATTTTGAAAAGGTTGAATACGATCACAAAATAAATAATTCATAAAAGTGCAATCTGTTGATTATAAACTGATTTTCATGTTGTTTATTTCGGTTTAAATACTCATCTTAATTTTTCCCTAAGAAATGAGCGCTACCTTGATATGAGTTTATGGTTCGTTGAAATAAACGAACTGGCAAATGGTTAATATCAAAAGCATGCCATTCTTATTGCAAGGAATTTAATGATGAGTGATTTTTTGCCTTTTTCCCGCCCGTCTATGGGCAATGAGGAATTAGCGGCGTTGCAGGAGGTATTAGCCTCCGGCTGGATCACGACCGGGCCGAAAAATCAGGCGCTGGAAGAGGCATTTTGCCAGCTTACCGGCAATCAGCACGCGATTGCGGTCTGTTCAGCCACTGCGGGAATGCACGTTACGCTGATGGCGCTGGATATTGGCCCGGGTGATGAAGTCATTACCCCCTCCCAGACCTGGGTCTCCACGCTGAATATGATCGTTTTGCTGGGCGCCACGCCGGTGATGATTGACGTGGATAAAGAGACGTTGATGGTGACGCCCGACGCCGTTGAAGCGGCTATTACCCCGCGTACTAAAGCCATTATTCCCGTGCATTATGCCGGCGCGCCCTGTGATATCGACGCTATTCACGCCATCGGCGAACGTCACGGTATTCCGGTGATTGAAGACGCGGCCCATGCCGCCGGAACGTACTACAAAAACCGTCACGTCGGCTGGAAAGGAACGGCGATTTTCTCCTTTCACGCCATTAAAAATATGACCTGTGCAGAAGGCGGCTTAGTCGTTACGGATAATGCCGGGCTTGCGGCGCGGATCCGCAGTCTGAAATTCCATGGCCTGGGCGTAGATGCCTATGATCGCCAGACGCACGGTCGCGCGCCGCAGGCGGAAGTGATCGCGCCGGGCTACAAATACAACCTGGCGGACATCAACGCCGCGCTGGCCCTGGTGCAGTTAGGCAAACTGAAAGAGGCCAACCAACGCCGCCAGGCGATCGCTGAACGTTACCTGCGCGAGCTCGCCGATACGCCGTTCCAGCCGCTGACTATCCCGTCATGGCCGCACGTTCACGCCTGGCACCTGTTTATTATTCGCGTGGATGAAGCGCGCTGCGGGATCTCCCGCGACAGCCTGATGACCGCGCTGAAAGAGAAGGGCATCGGCACCGGCCTCCATTTCCGCGCGGCACACACGCAAAAATACTACCGCGAGCGTTTTCCTGATGTATCGCTCCCGAATTCTGAATGGAATAGCGCGCGTATTTGTTCTCTCCCACTTTTCCCGGACATGACTCATGACGACACAACCCGCGTCATTACCGCGCTCCATCAGCTTGCAGGACATTGATATGTTCAGTGCACCGCCCGTACAAAAAGTTTCCGTGGTTATCCCGGTTTATAACGAGCAGGAGAGCCTGCCTGAACTGATTCGCCGCACCACGGCTGCCTGCGACACGATGGGCAAAGCCTACGAAATTCTGCTGGTAGATGACGGCAGTAGCGACAATTCCGCGCTGATGATGACCGAAGCCGCGCAGGCTGAAGGCAGCCATATTGTTGCGGTGTTGCTCAACCGTAACTACGGCCAGCACTCGGCGATTATGGCAGGGTTTAGCCACGTTACGGGCGATCTGGTCATCACCCTGGATGCGGACCTGCAAAATCCGCCGGAAGAGATCCCGCGTCTGGTGGCCAAAGCCGATGAAGGCTTTGATGTGGTCGGCACGGTACGGCAAAACCGTCAGGATAGCCTGTTCCGCAAGCTGGCTTCACGCACCATTAACCGTCTTATCCAGCGCACCACCGGTAAAGCGATGGGCGATTACGGCTGTATGCTGCGCGCTTACCGCCGCCATATCGTCGACGCCATGCTGCACTGCCATGAACGCAGCACCTTTATTCCGATCCTCGCCAACACCTTTGCCCGTAAGGCGACGGAGATCCCGGTTCTGCACGCCGAGCGCGAGCACGGGGAGTCGAAGTACAGCTTTATGCGTCTCATCAACCTGATGTACGACCTCATCACCTGCCTGACCACCACACCGCTGCGCCTGCTGAGCGTTTTCGGCAGCATTATCGCCGTCGCCGGATTTGCGCTGTCCGTTCTGCTGGTTGTCCTGCGCCTGGTCTTTGGTCCGCAGTGGGCGGCGGAAGGGGTCTTCATGCTCTTTGCCGTGCTGTTTATGTTCATCGGCGCCCAGTTTGTCGGGATGGGGCTGCTCGGTGAGTACATTGGCCGTATCTATAACGATGTTCGCGCGCGTCCGCGCTACTTTATCCAACGTGTTGTCCGTCAGGAACACAAAGCATCTCAAGAGGAAAACCACCCATGAAAGCTGTTGTCTTTGCCTATCACGATATGGGGTGCACGGGCACGCAGGCCCTGCTGGACGCGGGCTATGATATTGCTGCAATTTTTACCCATCCGGACACCGCCGGAGAGAATACCTTTTTCGGCTCTGTGGCGCGTATCGCCGCCGAGCATGGGATCCCGGTTTATGCGCCGGACGACGTTAACCACCCGCTGTGGGTGGAGCGCATCCGCGCGCTCGCCCCGGATATGATCTTCTCGTTCTACTATCGCAATCTGCTCTGCGATGAGATCTTAGGCCTGGCCGCAAAAGGGGCCTTTAATCTTCACGGCTCTCTGCTGCCTGCCTACCGTGGCCGCGCCCCGCTGAACTGGGTGCTGGTGAACGGTGAGACGGAAACCGGCGTGACGCTGCACCGCATGGTGCGCCGTGCGGATGCGGGCGCCATCGTGGCACAGCAGAAAGTCGCTATCGACGCTGACGACACCGCGCTGCAGCTGCATCACAAACTGAATGCGACGGCGCAGACGCTGCTGCGCGATGTGCTGCCAACCATCCTGAACGGCACCTTCAGCGAGACCGCGCAGGATGAGAGCAAGGCAAGCTGCTTTGGCCGCCGTACGCCGGAAGATGGCCGTCTGGACTGGAGCAAGCCGGCCCGCCAGCTGCACAACCTGGTGCGCGCCGTGACCGACCCGTGGCCGGGCGCATACAGCTTTGCGGGCGTCAGCAAGTTTATCGTCTGGAAATCTCGCGTGCGTGACGACATTCCGGCCGCCAGACCGGGCACCGTCGTCTCCGTCTCCCCGCTGATTGTGAGCTGCGGTGAGCAGGCGCTGGAGATCGTCACCGGGCAAACCGACAACGGCCTGTACGTGCAGGGCACCCAGCTCGCGCAGTCTCTGGGGCTGGTGGCCGGGGCGCTGATCACCAGCGCACCGGTGGTGGCTCTCAAACGCCGCACCCGCGTGCTGATCCTCGGCGTGAACGGCTTTATCGGTAACCACCTGACCGAACGCCTGCTCAAAGATGATAACTATGAAATTTATGGCCTGGATATTGGCGCGGATGCCATCAGCCGGTTCCTCAATAACCCGCGTTTCCACTTTGTGGAAGGGGACATCAGCATCCACTCTGAGTGGATCGAGTACCACATTAAAAAATGTGACGTGGTCCTGCCGCTGGTCGCCATTGCCACGCCAATCGAGTACACCCGTAACCCGCTGCGCGTGTTCGAGCTGGATTTCGAAGAGAACCTGAAGATCATCCGCGACTGCGTGAAATACGACAAGCGCATCATCTTCCCGTCCACTTCTGAAGTGTACGGCATGTGCACCGATAAGAACTTCGATGAAGACACCTCTAACCTGGTGGTCGGGCCGATCAACAAACAGCGCTGGATTTACTCTGTCTCTAAACAGCTGCTGGACCGCGTGATTTGGGCCTACGGCGAGAAAGAAGGGCTGCGCTTTACCCTGTTCCGTCCGTTTAACTGGATGGGACCCCGTCTGGATAACCTGAACGCGGCGCGTATCGGTAGCTCCCGCGCGATCACCCAGCTGATCCTGAACCTGGTGGAAGGCTCACCTATTAAGCTTATCGAAGGCGGTAAACAGAAACGCTGCTTTACGGATATCAGCGACGGGATCGAAGCCCTGTTCCGCATCATCGAAAACAAAGATAACCGCTGCAATGGTGAAATCATCAACATCGGCAACCCGGATAACGAAGCGAGCATTCGCGAGCTGGCCGAAATGCTGCTGGCCAGCTTTGAGCGCCATCCGCTGCGCGATAAATTCCCGCCGTTTGCCGGTTTCCGCGAAGTGGAAAGCAGCAGCTACTATGGCAAAGGCTACCAGGATGTCGAGCACCGTAAGCCCAGCATTCGCAATGCGAAGCGCTGCCTGAACTGGACGCCGACGGTGAAGATGGAGCAGACCATTGATGAAACGCTCGATTTCTTCCTGCGCACCGTGGAGCTCTCGGAACAGGCCTCATGAAAAAAGTCGGTTTACGCATTGATGTCGACACCTTCAGGGGGACGCGTGACGGCGTACCCAAACTGCTGGAACTGCTGGGCAGGCACGGTGTGCGTTCCAGCATTTTCTTCAGCGTGGGGCCTGACAACATGGGACGCCATTTATGGCGTCTGGTTAAACCGGCATTTCTGTTCAAAATGGTGCGCTCGCGCGCCGCATCCCTCTACGGCTGGGATATTTTGCTGGCCGGCACCGCCTGGCCCGGCAGGCGCATCGGCGCGGGTAATGAAGCGGTGATCCGGGAGGCGGCGCTGCATCATGAGGTGGGCCTGCACGCCTGGGATCACCATGCCTGGCAAGCCTGGGCGGGCGTCTGGGACATCCCGCGCCTGACCCGCGAAGTCGAGCGCGGGATGCTGGAGCTGGAGGCGATTACCGGTCAGCCGGTGCGCTGCTCCGCTGTGGCAGGCTGGCGCGCGGATCAGCGTGTGGTGAAAGCCAAAGAGCCCTTCGCGTTTCGCTACAACAGCGACTGCCGCGGAACCGGACCCTTTTTGCCACTGTTGGGCGAAAATCGCTACGGTACGGTGCAAATTCCCGTCACGCTTCCCACCTGGGATGAAGTGGTGGGGCGCGAGGTGACCGCCGACGGGTTCAACCGCTATATTCTGGACTGCATCCATCGCGACGCCGGTACGCCGGTGTATACCATCCATGCCGAAGTGGAAGGGATTGCCTTCCAGCAGGATTTCGATGCGCTGCTGACCCTGGCCGCGCAGGAGGGGATCACCTTCTGCCCGTTAAGCGAGTTGCTGCCTGACGATCTCAGCACCCTGCCCGTGGGCAAAGTGGTCCGTAATGAACTGGCTGGCCGGGAAGGCTGGCTTGGCTTTCAACAAACCGTGAGTTCGGTCCCATGAAAACAGCCCGTTATGGCTTAGCGCTTCTCGCACTGTTTATCGTTTACTACCTGATCCCGGTCGATATCCGCCTGCTGTGGCAGCCTGATGAAACGCGCTATGCGGAAATCAGCCGCGAAATGCTGGCCTCCGGTGACTGGGTGGTCCCCCATTTTCTGGGGCTGCGTTACTTTGAAAAACCGATTGCTGGCTACTGGATCAACAGTCTCGGGCAAGTATTGTTCGGGCACTCGAACCTTGCCGTGCGCGCCGGGGCGATCTTCTCCACTGGACTGACGGCGCTGCTGGTTATCTGGATGGCCTGGCGTCTCTGGCGGGATAAGCGAACAGCCCTTTTCTCCGGCCTTATTTTCCTGACCCTGTTCCTTGTCTATGGCATTGGTACGTATGCGGTTCTGGATCCCATTATCACCCTGTGGCTGGTGGCGGCGATGTGCAGCTTCTGGCTGGCCTCACAGGCCCAAACCGTGGCCGGAAAAGCCGGTGGCTATGTGCTGCTTGGGCTGGCGTGCGGGATGGGGGTGATGACCAAAGGCTTCCTGGCGCTGGCGGTACCGGTGATTGGCGTGCTGCCGTGGGTGATAGCGCAGAAGCGCTGGAAAGAGGTGCTGATATTTGGCTGGCTCGCGATCCTGAGCTGCGTGCTGATTGTTCTGCCGTGGGCGCTGGCCATTGCGCAGCGTGAGCCTGATTTCTGGCGTTACTTCTTCTGGGTGGAGCATATTCAGCGTTTTGCTCAGAGCGACGCGCAGCACAAAGCGCCGTTCTGGTATTACCTGCCGTTCCTGATTGCGGGCAGCCTGCCGTGGCTGGCGCTACTGCCCGGCGCGTTTCGTTTCGGCTGGCATGACAGACAAAACGCGGGCGGCGGGTTCTATCTGCTGGGTTGGGTGGTGATGCCGCTGCTGTTCTTCAGCATTGCCAAAGGCAAGCTGCCGACCTACATCCTGCCCTGTTTTGCCCCGCTGGCGATCCTGATGGCGCGCTATGCCTGCCTCGCGGCGGAAAAAGGTGCCAGAGCGCTGCGCATTAACGGCGGGATTAACCTGGCGTTTGGCGTCATCGGCGTGGCTGCGGCGCTGGTGGTCTCGCCGTGGGGGCTGGCTAAGCATCCTGTCTGGACATCCGTTGAGCTGTATAAAGTCTTCTGTGCGGTGGTGGCGTTCCTCATCTGGGCTGCGGTAGGCTGGTTTACCTTCCGACAGAGCCCGCAGCGCTGGTGGCTGGCTGCCTTGTGTCCTGCGGGACTGGCGTTGCTGATTGGTTTTGCCATTCCTAACCTGGTGGTGGATTCCAAACAGCCGCAGTCGCTGGTCGATACCGTGCGCGAGCCGCTGCAGAACAGCCGGTTTGTGCTGGCCAACAATGTTGGCGTGGCCGCCGGCCTGGCGTGGGAGCTGAAGCGTAATGACATCACCCTGTTTGGTCAGAGTGGCGAGCTGCGCTATGGGCTGGATTATCCCGATGTTAACGATCGTTTTGTCGGCAAAGATGACTTCGCGCAGTGGCTGGCGGCGCATCGTCAGCAGGGACGCGTATCGCTGGTTATCCTGCTGTCAAAACGCGATGACCTTGCCCGGGCGAATCTGCCCGAGCCTGACAGCCTCTATATCCAGGGCCGTCTGGCCTACCTGCAGTATCTGCCGAAATGATGATCTGGATCTGGCTGATACTGGCAAGCGTGCTCAGCTGTGCGGGGCAATTGTGTCAGAAGCAAGCCACCCGTCCGGCGAAAGCCGGGCGGCGCGGGGCGCATATCGCGCTGTGGCTTGGTCTGGCAATGCTGATGCTGGGCTGCGGGATGCTGGTCTGGCTGGTGGTGCTGCAACGCCTGCCCGTCGGCATTGCCTACCCGATGCTGAGCCTCAATTTTGTCTGGGTGACGCTGGCGGCGAAGGTCGTCTGGCGTGAGCACGTCGCGTCACACCACTGGCTGGGGGTGGGGTTCATCATCATGGGGATTATTATCCTGGGAGGGAGCCTGTGAAAGGGGCGTTGTGGGCGTTATGCAGCGTGCTGTTAGTCAGCGCCGCGCAGCTGCTCCTGCGAAGCGCCATGCAGGCGCTACCCTCTGTAGGCGAGGCGTTCGCATTTCTCCAGGCCCTCTGGCATTTCTCGTCCGGTACCGGTGCGCTGCTGCTGGGGTTAACGGGGTATGTCGCCTCTATGGGCTGCTGGTATCTGGCGCTGCACCGTATGTCGCTCAGCAAAGCGTATGCCTTGCTGAGCCTCAGCTATATCCTGGTGTGGGGCGCGGCGATCCTGTTGCCCGGCTGGGACGAACATTTTTCCTGGCGTGGGCTGGTGGGTGTCGGGTTGATTATACTGGGCGTGCTGGTGATATTTCGGCCAACGCATCGTGGATCAAACCGGCCCTGAGCTCAAAGGGCGTTGCGGTGCAGACCGCGAGACTGAGCGAGTCTATCCGGCAGTGGCTCACCGAGTGGAACGCGCTGGCGGCACTGTCAATGCTGACCATTTGCCAGGCGTGACCGCCGCGCTGTTTAACAATCGCTTCTTTTCGCGTCCAGATGCGCCAGAATGCCGTAAGCTGGCTCGCTGGCGTCTCCTTTTCCAGTTCATCGTGCTCGGCGTTACTGAAGAGGGCATTGGCGAGCGTGCGCCAGTTGTCCTGCGGGCGAATATGTTCCAGCGAACATCCCACACTGCCTTCATCGCTGATAATTAACGCAATATCGTCCTGAGAGTGGCTAAAGCTGAACCACAGCGGGTAGTCGTCCGCAAAAAGGGGCTTCCCCTGTTCGTTGTGGATAATCTCCGGGAGCGGCTTCGGAGCCAGCAGACGCGAAAGCAGCCCGCGACCCGCCAGCCAGCGCGCGCGCCGGGCGCCTTCGGGCGCGTGTTCACAGAGTGCTTCAGCCCAGCGATCGGTGCTCAGCGAAGAGATCTTTCCCAGAAAAACCTGGTACATATAACGTCTGGCCTTCAGTCAAAACAGAGAGAGCCGCAAAGTTGCGCGGCGAAACCATTACTATAATCCATTGACCCCAGGAATGGCTAACCAGACGAGAGCGCTTACCCGGGCAACCGGCTTTTCGGTCGTCCCGGCCCAAGCAGAATGGCCAGCTTGCTGCCGCCTTTGGTGGTCTCCATCCAGATCTTACACACGCTGGTGAGCGGGACTGACAGCAGCATCCCGACCGGACCCAGCAGCCATCCCCAAATCAGTAAAGATAAGAACACCACCAGCGTCGACATTCCCAGCCGGTGGCCCATCATGCGCGGCTCAAGAATATTCCCCAGAACCATGTGCACCACGAGGAACAGCGCCCCCACCAGCATGCACTCATAGAAGCCATTAAACAGAAACGCCTGAATCATCGGCGGTACGGCAGAGAGCACCGCGCCAATATTGGGCACGTAGTTCAGCAGAAAGGCCAGCACGCCCCACATCAGCGCGAACTGCACGTCCATCAGCATCAGCCCCAGCCAGACAATGATCCCGGTCCATACGCTCAGCAGTGTTTTCAGCGCCAGATATTTGGAGACGCCCTTTAGCGCCCGGTGTAAGCCGGCAATGTGGATCTGGGGATTATTCAGCGCAAAACGCAGCTTATAGGGGACGTGGCGCACTTCGAACAGCATAAACACCACCGTCATGACCAGCAGCAGAATGCTGGCCATCGCCCCGGAGAGGCCCGTCATCAACGTGGTGGCGTAGGTCATGACTTTCTCTGAATCCATCCTGCGCAGCATCCGTTCGGGTGAGATATGCAGATTCAGAAAGGGGACCATCTCCTGCAGCGCCACGATCTTCCGCGTTAGCTCTTTGTTGTACTGCGGCAGCATCGTGGAGAACTCGCTCAGGGAGGCCGCCAGCACGCCGAAAAGCGCCGTCAGGGCAATCAGCATCACGATAACCACGATGGTAATGGCCACCGGGCGGCTGACGCCCCGGCGTAAAAACCAGGTCACCAGCGGGTTAAGCACGATGGCAAAAAAGAGCGCCAGCAGGAGCTGGACAATAATGTCGGCGGCGGCATGGATACCCGCAAGGATAACCACCAGACAGGCGAGTTTTAATAAGATATGGAGTCCAGCTTTGTCGGACGGATTAGGGGTCATGCGTGTTCCTTTATGTGGTTGCCCGTTAAGTGTAGTGCGCGGCATCCGCCTCGTCTGGCACCGTTAATCTGAAAAGTCGCTGCTGATTTTCTGTTGGCGTCGTGGTAATAGTGAAACACTGTTGCAAAATTCCAGGTAAAACCCCATGCCCGAACCTGCCGCTGAACCGGCGCTGAGCGGACTGCGCCTCAATCTGCGCATCGTGTCCGTCGTGATTTTCAACTTTGCCAGCTATTTGACCATCGGCCTGCCGCTGGCGGTCTTGCCGGGCTATGTCCATGACGTTATGGGCTTCAGCGCATTCTGGGCGGGGCTGGTGATTAGCCTGCAGTATTTCGCCACGCTCCTGAGCCGCCCGCATGCCGGGCGCTACGCGGACCTGTTCGGTCCAAAAAGCATCGTGGTTGTCGGGTTGTGCGGCTGTTTCCTGAGTGGGCTGAGCTACCTGCTGGCTGCCACAACCAGCCACTGGCCGCTGGTCAGTCTGGTGTTGCTTTGCCTGGGCCGCGTCATCCTCGGCATTGGGCAAAGCCTGGCGGGAACCGGGTCAACGCTGTGGGGCGTGGGGGTGGTCGGTGCGCCGCACATTGGACGGGTGATCTCGTGGAACGGCATTGTCACCTACGGCGCAATGGCGCTGGGCGCCCCGCTTGGGGTGATGTGTTATGCGTATGGCGGTCTCTACGGGCTGGCGGGCACCATCATGCTGGTCGCGCTGGTGGCGATCCTCTTTGCCCTGCCGCGCCCGAAAGTCAAAGCCAGCAAAGGTAAACCACTGCCGTTCCGGGCGGTGCTCGGGCGGGTCTGGCCATACGGGATGGCACTGGCGCTGGCGACCACCGGCTTCGGGGTCATCGCCACCTTCATTACCCTGTTTTACGATGCCAAAGGCTGGGACGGCGCCGCCTTTGCGTTAACCCTGTTCAGCTGTGCGTTTGTGGGCGCGCGGTTACTTTTCCCTAACGGTATCAACCGTCTGGGCGGGCTGAACGTGGCGATGATCTGCTTTGCGGTGGAGATGGTTGGCCTGCTGTTGACCGGCATAGCCATGGCACCATGGGTCGCGAAAGTGGGCGTCTTCCTTGCGGGGGCGGGCTTTTCACTGGTCTTCCCGGCACTGGGTGTGGTGGCAGTTAAAGCCGTGCCGCCGCAGAATCAGGGGGCGGCGCTGGCGACCTATACGGTATTTATGGATATGTCATTAGGCATTACCGGCCCGCTGGCGGGTCTGGTGATGGCCTGGGCAGGCGTACCGGTTATCTATCTGGCCGCGGCGGGTCTGGTGGTGATTGCCTTGATGCTGACATGGCGGCTAAAAAAATGGCCCCCGGTGCAGGCACCGGAGGCCACGTCATCATCGTGAAGCGTTACTGGATCACGATGGTGTTAATGATGTTTTCCGCAGCCGTTTGCGCTTTCTGCTGATCTTCCGCTGGCAGGGTGATCTGCAGGGTCAGCAGTTTGTTATCGACCTTGCCCAGCACAACAGAAGAGTATGCGGTCTGGCCTTTTGCAGAGATGATGCTGTCCAGCTGTTGCAGCGTGTGGCCTTTCAGTTCGATGGACTTGTTGGTGACCACCTGCAGCTGCGGATCGCGGCTGCGCTGCTGATCTTCCAGGCGTTTGGACAGGACGGCCAGGTCTTCGCTGGTGTCGTCGCCCACAATCACAATGACCGCTTTCTGACCGGTTGCGTCGGAGTAAACGTGCATATTGTTCGCTTGCGTACCCAGCTTGCCGCTCTGGTCAGTCATATCGGCTGGCAGAGAGAAACTGAGTTTGCCATCCATCAGATTCACCGGCTGACCGGTTGCGTTGCTCTCAGCGGATGCACCCTGAGCAGGCGTTTTCGTGTCGCTGTTATCACAGGCTGCAAGACCCACAACCAGCAGGCCAATCCCGACATATTTAACCAGATTGCGCATTGACTTCTTCCTTTCGATAAACGGCCATAACGGCTCATTCGCTCATCTTATCACAACTGATAAAGCGAACCTTTAACCAGCCTGTAATGCTGTGATTTCAGATTTATCTGCCAGCCTTTTCAGCAGCATATTCAACAGGACGCCGTACATGGGCAGGAAGAAGACAATGCTGATGAGCACCTTGAAGCAGTAGTCCACCAGGGCGATCTCCATCCAGTGTTCGGCCATAAACGCATCCGGACTGTGCCAGAAGGCGATGAAGAAGAACGCCAGCGTATCGCTGACGTTGCCGAACAGCGTCGAGGCGGTGGGGGCCATCCACCAGCGATGATTCTGACGCAGGCGATTAAACACATGCACGTCGAGGATCTGCCCCAGCGCATAAGCCATAAAGCTTGCGGTGGCGATACGGGCGACAAACAGGTTGAAGTGGGTCAACGCCTCAAAGCCCTGCCAGCTTCCCATATAGAACAGGGAGGAAATCACGTACGAGATGAACAGCGCCGGAAGCATGACGGCAAAAATAATGCGTCGGGCCAGCGGTGCGCCAAAGATACGTACGGTTAAATCCGTGGCGAGGAAAATAAACGGAAAACTGAACGCGCCCCAGGTGGTGTGAAAACCAAAAATGGCGATCGGGAGCTGCACCAGATAGTTGCTGGAGGTGATCACCAGCAAATGGAAAAGCGAAAGCCAGAACAACGCTTTTACGCGCTGTGATTCAGAAAACTGCGTCATATTGTGACCTTTTTATACGTTGGGGTGAGGGAACCCAATAAAAACCGCAGAATGATACTGCTTTGGCAGGACATTGCAATGGTTAGTTTTTACGCAATCGTTAACCTGGTTTGCATTGACTGCCACGGGGCGTAAACTACAGCCGTTTTTACCTGACCGAGAAGATCATGACCGACCTGTTTTCCAGCCCAGACCACACCCTTGACGCCCAGGGCCTTCGCTGCCCGGAACCGGTAATGATGGTACGTAAAACCGTGCGCAACATGCAGACCGGGGAAACGCTGCTGATCATCGCCGACGATCCGGCAACGACCCGCGATATCCCCGGGTTTTGTACCTTTATGGAGCATGAGCTGGTGGCACAGCAGACCGACGCGCTGCCGTATCGGTATTTGATTCGTAAGGGTTAAGTGGGCTGCCCTCTGC